>OMQY01000078.1 GCA_900313405.1 uncultured Eubacteriales bacterium | reverse complement strand
CGTAGATGACTCAGTCAGGATGTATCTCAAGGAGATCGGTAAGATCCCGCTTCTCAAGGCAGAAGACGAGAAGGAGCTTGCCAGAAGAATGCAGGATGGCGATATGGATGCCAAGGATATCCTCGTAGAGTCCAACCTCCGACTGGTCGTATCTATCGCCAAGAAATATATGAACAGAGGTCTGTCGTTGCTCGATCTTATCCAGGAGGGTAATATCGGTCTTATCAAGGCAGTAGACAAGTTCGACTATTCCAAGGGATTCAAGTTCAGTACATATGCCACATGGTGGATCAGACAGGCTATTACAAGAGCTATTGCCGATCAGGCAAGAACGATCCGTATCCCTGTTCATATGGTCGAGACGATCAACAAGCTTACAAGAGTTCAGCGTCAGCTCGTTCAGGATCTCGGAAGAGAGCCTACGATCGATGAGCTGGCAGAGAAGATGGGGATGCCTTCTGACAAGATCAGAGATATCCAGAGGATCAGCCAGGATCCTGTCTCCATCGACAAGCCTGTAGGTGAAGAAGAGGACAGCCATCTGGTTGACTTTATCTCGAGTGATGAGTACATCTCACCTGATGAAGAGGTCTCGAGAGACCTTCTGAAGGAGGACCTGATCAAGGTCCTGGATAAGCTCACTGACAGAGAGGCCAAGGTTATCCGCCTGAGATTCGGCCTTGATGATGATAAGCAGAGGACTCTCGAGGAAGTCGGTAAGAGCCTCGGAGTTACAAGAGAGCGTATCCGTCAGATCGAAGCCAAGGCGATCAGGAAGCTCGGCAGATCCAGTGATGCCAAGCGTCTTGAGGGCTATGCTGACTAATGTCAGTCGGAGAGCATAAATATTCCTATCTTAGGAATCTGAGAGAAAGGAACGCCTTGAGATTCTCCGGGCGTTCTTCCTTTGTCCGCGAGATTATGCTCGAGCGTGTTTTCCCTACGAAGATAATACTTCCGATGAAGCAGCATTTCGGAGATGAGTGCGTCCCGATCGTTACTATCGGCGAGCACGTGCTCATAGGTCAGTGTATCGGAATCCCGCCCGAGGGCGCGTTCGCGGTCCCGATACATGCGGGCATATCCGGAACCGTTACTGACATCAAGCCGATCAGGATGCCTAACGGTGTAGAGTGTAAAGCTGTTTGTATCGAAAGCGATCGCAAGAGGACGAGACATCCGTCCGTTGTATTGCCGAGAATGGAACTCAATATCAGTGCTTCAACGGTAATGGGGATCGTTCGCGATTCCGGCATTGTCGGTCTCGGCGGTGAAGGAATACCTACGATAGCAAAGATAGATCGTGCCCGTAAGGCCGGAGTCAGGGAACTGCTGGTCAACATCCTTCAGAGCGAGCCATACGCGGTCTGTGACCTGTTTATTGCGGGAGAGTATGCAGATTATGTCTTGATGGGCGCGGTTGCCGTGGCAGGAGCATGCGGGACTCATAACATAACGGTCCTGATATCCGCTGATAAGAAGGATGAGATAGAAGCATTGAGAGCCGCGTCAGAGAGAGTAACGGATGAGTATCCCGACTTCACCATCGGGTTCAAGTTCTTCAGAGACAGGTTCCCGCAGGGGTATTACAGGCTTGTTGCCAGAGCACTCTACGGAAAGGAACTTGCTGAGGATGACACCCTTGAGGATTCATGCGGAGCTGTCCTTTTCAACTGCTCTACATTGTATGCGTGCTGGGATGCCATCAGCGGCAATATGCCGTTGACAGGCCGTCTGATAACGATCTCAGACGGTGAGGGAGGCGGGCATAATGTACTTGCGCCGATAGGCACTCCCGTATCAGAACTGCTCAATACCGTTAATGGTATCAGCGAGACGGAATCGCGTGTTGTATGGGGCGGATGTATGACGGGCCTTCTCGTTACCGATCCTGATAATACTCCGATCATTAAGACGACTACCGCCATAACGGTAGTGCGTAAACGTGAGATAGTAGTGACCAAATGCATTCACTGCGGTAAATGTGCCGAGAATTGTCCGATGGACATTAATCCCGGGCTTATCGCCAAGCTCGTCAGCCGAGGAGCCTTTTCCAAGGCTGATGAGGAGAGAGCCGGCGCATGTATTGCTTGCGGTACCTGTTCTTATGTATGTCCGTCGGGATTGGATCTTACCGGAACGGTAGCCGGCTATGCCGTGTCAGCCCAGAAGAAGAAACAGACGACAGAGGGAATAGAAAGAAGATCCATTAAGACCAACGGATCGATCCCGTCTACTGAGAAGATCGTTATCGGCAGTGTGTCGATGCTCGAATCGTACAGTGAAGACGAGTCCGCGGGAGATGAAGGCGACGAGGAGAAGATCTTCCTTCCGTTCGAAGGGGGCAAAGAAGTATGATCCTTCGAAGTAATGCGCCCTATATACATACGGATCTGAATACTCCGTACATATATACCAATATGATGGCTGCAGTATTGCCCTGTGCACTTTACTCGGTATTCTGTTACGGGATCAGAGCTGCGGTTACCATGGCTGCGTGTGCTATGCTCTCGCTTGTTACGGCAAGGATATGTGACAGGCTGAGGGGAGTAGCTGCGGTTGAATACTATGACATCAGTGCCATGGTAAGCGGTATCATTTATGCATTGCTTCTCCCGCCCGGGACCCCTCTTATCATATCGATACTCGGAATCCTTATCGGTGAACTGGCTTTTAAGCAGCTGTTCGGAGGATTAGGCGGTAATCCCGTGAATATGGCGGCGGCTTCGGCTCTTTTTATCAATCTGCTTTTCGAGGATATCGAGAACGGATATATCGAGCCTTATAAGGACCGGCTGGGACTGGACGGATTGTTCACACTGCATGTAAGCGGAGATCAGCCCGCTGTACTTGATGATCTTTACATTACCGAGATCCTGACGGGAAGCTATGCCGGCAGATTCGGCACGGGCTGCTGTCTGATGATACTGATCGGTATCGTTTATCTGGTCTCCAAGAGGATAGTTCGTATCGAGGCCCCTGCCGCGTATCTGGCGACGGTATTGATCGGGTATTGTATTCTTTATAAGGTCGATGTGCTCAAATCTGACGGGCAGAGAGAATTGCTCGTGTTTATGGTGACGTCAGGTGTGCTCTTTGCGGCAGCCTTTATGATAACCGACTATATATGTGTTTCTCAGGGATTGTCCGGAGGGATCATCTCGGGATGCTTTGCGGGACTTATGACGGTGGTCCTCAGCCGTTTTACTTCGAATATAGTGTATCTGACGGTTCCGGTAATCATGACAAATTACCTGACTTACACACTTGAGTTTGTTATATCATCTGTAAGGAGCAGGAGGAAATTGCGCATATGATGACCCGTCAGTTGCTTCGTAGGATGATGTTCGAGTTGATCGTTATCGCGATCATCAGCGTCGTCGTGCTCTCGATCGGAGAATGGATGGCGGGGAACAAGGCGGATGACAGACAGCAGAGCGAATATTCGGAGGAGTTCAAGAATGTTCTTCCGGCCGCTGATTATCAGGAGGTCCATCCCTCGGAGATGGAACTTTTCGCCGATATATCTCATGTGTATGTTGCTTATGACGAGGACGGAGTAGAGACCGGGTATATCATCGACGTCACGGTGACTGACAAGAACGGTAAGAAGCTTCATCTTCTCGAAGGTATTAAAGCTGACGGTGCTGTCGTGACAGGCATAAGACGGGTCAATGACGAGACCGATCCGATCTCAATAACGGATGAGGAACTGGATGAGATCCTCAAGCAGGTTATGGGAAAAAGGATACCGATCGCCTTGAATTCACAGTACAGTTCTTTGACAGAGACAGATGATACCGTGATCAGACTCGGAGGACTGCGTGACGGTACGTACTATGCACAGCGTCAGTTCGCGGATCGTAAAGGCTATATAGATTATGTCGAGATAGATGTAATTGACGGGATCATCACCCGTGTTCAATGGGACGCATTCAATATCGATCCTACGACACCCAACAGACGTGAGGCTTCACTTACCGGAGCATATACCATATCGGGAGAGAACTGGGCGACACAGTCGTACAACCTCTGCCATGCACTTATCAATCTTCAGGATCCCGCAAGGCTGGCGATGAAGTCTGACGGAACTACAGAGATCGTTGAAGGAGTTACCGTCAACATTCGAAGCTTCGTTGAACTGGCTTATGAGTGCATCGACAGTTCCAGGGCGGGTTTTACCAAAAATGACTATTACGAAGGAATGGATCTGGCCTTTACCAGATTGTTCGGATCCGGCGCTGAAGAACTCGGACTCGTAAATGATGACGGCTTTGTTGTGTATTCTTTCGATGAATATCCCAACTACTTTAAGGTCTACGACAATAACGGCAATGAGATCGGTGAACTCAATATCAGGGAATACGTTGAGTACTATAGCGCTGAGGGATCCGATGATGAGAACGGAACACCTATAGTTTTGGATGATCTGCCCGGTTCAGACGAGACGGGGACGGATGAGACATATGAGACAGAAGAGCCTTCTGCGCCTGCTCAGTATTACGACGGTACTGAGGACGGTGTGGTCAACGGCAGGACTAACAGCGTCATTACTGACAGTATAGACGGGATCCCGATGACAGAGATAATCACTTACATAGAGGGGATCGATAATAACGAGGCTGCATCGCTCGAAGTATTGTCAGCGCTTAATACGGGATATAAGTTCCTGAAGCAGTATCTGAACTGGCTCGCTTAAGGCCGTTATCATCATCGAAAGGAGGCAACAAGTGAAGAAGACCGCGGTCACAAAGAATGAAGAGAACATCAGTCTGTCGGCTCGTTCATCTGTATTTCTGGCAGGACTGATCGCCACAGGCGCAGCTCTGATAACACGAAGTGAAGATATCCTTACAATGTCGCTCTGTGTCGTTGCTCAGCTGGCAGTATGGGCAGGAATAATGATCTTCTGGCAGAGGACTTCAACGAAGCATCTTAACATGTTCGTTAATGTACTTGTTGTCTTTATATGCTTATTTGCAGCCAAGATGCTTGATGCTGATGTCGATCCGGGTGAATATATCTATCTTATGCCACTGGCTGCAGGACTTACGGCTCTCGGTTCAGAAACGGGTGATGAAGAGACCGGATCCGGACGCATTGATCCCGTAAAAGAGTTGATCATTCCTGTTGCTTTATCGCTTGCGTCTCTCGCCCCTGCCGCCGCAGTATGTGTTCCGGCAGATCGTAAGATAACATCAGTTGCTGTTATTGTGTCTGCTTTGACATTGATACTCATGGCAGCATTAGGATCTTATTCGACCGGAAGGAAAGTGTCCTTCTCATCCCCTGCGTTAGGAGATTACACGGTAATGCCCTCGGCATCTATGGAGAATGTCCGCGGATTCCTTCTTGCAAGGCTTTTCTTTGCGATCGGGATGATCCCGGCTCTGGCAGCGGCATACGGCGGCCGTAAACTGTATGATATATATTTGGATGATAACGACAGAATGCTGCTTATCATTCCGCTCTTTGTACTCGCAGTGATGACATTAGTTGCTTTTGGAACGGAAAAGTTTTTGTCCCGGGATGGTGGCAGATCCGGAAAGTATTGTATCTATGAAGCGATCGCTGCCGCAGCGATGATATCGTTGCCTTTTATCAAGAATGACAGACTCGGATCGCATGGAGTAAAGACAGCGCTATTACTTGTTTTCTATGTCTTGGCAGTGATAATGGCTGACATTATCGCTACCGGTTATCTGACGACATATAAGAGACGCAGTATCTTCTCGGAAAGGCCTGCTCCGGCTGACGGACTGCCGCTTATGTTGATAGTTGGCGGAATAGCGATCATGTGTGTAGAAGGAATTACTTTATTGTAGGGAAAAAGTGTGCTATAATGCCGTG
>OMQY01000039.1 GCA_900313405.1 uncultured Eubacteriales bacterium | reverse complement strand
GATATAATTCCGTCTTACAGGGATTGCATCGAAATTTTCATGCACCAGATTAAGTACGTTTCGATACCCAAGGATTTCTTCCTCATCCCTGATTTTCCTGTTTTAATCGGAGATGATTTTTATATTAAAACGGTCCCGGAATAAGCTCCGGGAGATCACAGCGAGCTCTCTATCTGATTCAATGAATCAAGATCGACGAAGTCGACCTGCTTGTTGTATGTCTCGATAATACCCTGAGCCTCTGCATCTCGTTCTTCTTCGGGAATACGGATGACTTTTTTGTAGACCAGTCCCATCATCTTCTTGTGGATAAAACTGAGCCCGGAATAATCGATCCCGCCTCTCAGGTGGAAGATCATGGCTTTGTTGAATATTTCCTCCGAGACCTGAGCCTTTATGTTCTTACGGATGGCGGCAATATTCTCTTCATTCTCGGGGTCTGCCAGGCCTACTGTAGCGATGAGGATCCTTTGGGATGAGATGTCGTGAAGTCTTTTCATTGTCTTCCTCATTCCCCGAACGCCGCCGGCGTAGAGTCCGCCCATGTAGATGATCGTCTGATAGATATTGATGTCACCTGCATCTTCATAGGAGACGGCTTCGCAGTCAAGTCTCCGGGACAGCTCTTCGGCGTATGTCTTTGTTGTCCCGTAGCAGGAACCGTAGATTATTATCGTATCTTTATTCATTGTCTGACAGTCCTTTCATGTTTTTCTCGATCTTGATTATGGTCTGAATGGTTTTCTTTATATCCCTCTCCGGGATACCGTCAAACATCTTGATCATGATGTCCCGGCTCGCGTCGTCATTCTTCTCACAGAACTCTATGCAGGCCTTTGTCAGGATGATCCGCTGCTTACGCTTATCGGCTTCATCGGCTTCAAACTTTATAAAACCCTTATTCTCGAGCTTCAGGAGTATCTGCTTTACATTCTGATGGGAGCTTCCGAGTATCTCCGACAATTCTTTGAGCGTCGGCGGTTCCTTACACATGTTGATGCAGATTATAGCGAAAAACTGCTTCCAGCTGATCTCCTGCATCGTACTATCGGCCATAGCCTGGAACCTGTTCTCGAAAGCACTCAGAAGACCGATCAGATAGTACCCCGACGGTATCCCGGAGAAGTCGACTTTATCGCTCTTGATTACTTCCTCTAAGTTCATGTTTCCGCCTCCTGACAAGAAAGGTAATACGTTACCCTTTTCGATAAAGGTAACATATTACCTTTTACCTGTCAACTCTATTTTGAAAGACAGAACGTCCCTCATGGCATATAATGTTGTTAAGCGATGATCATCGGAAGGACGCGCTTCTGTCCTCACGGAAGCGGCATTTATCAACGGAGTCACAACCATGACGTATGACGACAGATTCTTCACCAATAACTGCACCGAGTGCTTCTTGGCAAGGACGCCGCGCATGATACAGTGCCCTCAGTGCGGCAATTTCACATGCTTCTGTCAGATAGTCGATACGGTGATCATGCTGCACTGCTCCGACTGCGGGTTTGATATTACCGAAGGCTCCTTCCTTCCGCCTTGCAAAAGGGTAGGGGAATGCACGCTCTACATAGTCAGACCCGACTCACCGGAGAAGATCACCGCTATGGCCGGAGCTCTCGGAGCAGATGCTGCAGAGCTCACCAAACGCTTTGCCAAATACGACCGGCTCAAGCTGAGTCTCGACATAAGAACACTGGTGAGAATATGCCGTAAACTCAGGTCTCTCGGGATCGATTGCTTCCCGGACGAGACTATAACTGCGACGCTGAATATGGTTTTCGCTTGCCCGGAAACTCTTTGATTTTGGAGCCTCTAAGGGTTACAATCATTACAGACATTTAGTTGGGGATAGATTATTTGTCGGACAATCTTATATTCACGGAGGCTTACCATGAAAAGAAAAGCAATTGCTATATTTGTGCTTTGTGTTGCAGTTTTTAATGCCGGTTGTTCAGCCGGCAACTCAGAAGACGAGACCACATCGTCCGCTGATGAGACAGAAGCGGAACAGACCACGATCGATGAGACTTCAGACGAGGCAACTGACCCTGCGGAGCACGAATCATTACACGAGGCTCAGCGCTTATTCGCTAACGATTCCTTGCCTGAAGGAGATTACCTTATCTGGAACTTGAGTTTTGATGACGACTACTCCGGTATAACTTGTGATGTCTACGGCTATTACGGATTTACAGTGGAGGAGTACGAGACCATTGAGGAAGGCGATACGATCATCCTTAACGATCTGGCCTATACAGCCCACTTTGAGGACGCTGACAGTGATCCGTGGCTCGTCATCAACAGCTTTGACGGTGATCAGCCCGAGTTCTATGTCTATTTACTGAATGACGATTTCTATATCATTCTCGATTATTACACCGATTCGCTCGAGTTATACCTGCTGTACTCTGATTACCACCTGTCTTTTGCCGAAGATGCTAAGATCTGGGACAGTTATGTCGAGGTTGAGGATGTTGCATATGGCGGTTTCGGTCATAAGTTCGAAGATGCCGGGGAATTAGATCGTCTGATCAACGAAGTAAGAGACTACTACGTCGCGAATGTATCTGATGCGACACCGGACTTTTGGAATTTTGATTATAACGCCACGATAGAGAATGGTCTTATAGAGACTCTGATCATCAATCCCATCGGACATCAGGACTGGGTTCCCTCTGATATCAGAGCAAATTACGGCGCATACGATTATTAATGCTCAGAGAACGGCCTTTATGGCTTTGACGACCTCGATGTCAGCAGGCAGCCAGTCCACCGAATCGAGTTCCGAGACGGAGAGCCACTTGGCTGCCTCATGCTCGAGGAGGGTCATATGTGCGCCTGAGGGCAGGGAGGCCCTGAAGCAATCCATCGACAGGTGAAATCCGGGGTAGTCATACTCGACGGTCGTCAGAAGCTCGCCGACCTCGATGTCAGCCGCCAGCTCTTCGCGTATCTCACGCACGAGCGCCTCTTGGGGCGTCTCGCCGGGCTCGACCTTGCCGCCCGGGAATTCCCAGCCGTCCTTGAAGTCGCCATATCCGCGCTGTGTGGCGAAGACTCTCCCTCCGTCACTGATAATTGCCGCTACTACTTTTACAGTCTTCATCAAGGATCATAATATAGCAAAGCCGGCGGCGGGGCAATCGTTTACCGAGACCCCGCCACCGACAGACCAACTTTATTACCAAGAATCGACACAAAACGCGATCTGTGTCGTTCTATAGTCTGCCGTATCTTCGTAGAATAATAAGGTAAATGACAGATCGAATCATTAACGGAGGCGTCAGATATGAATACAGACAAGACTTTCGCGGAGGCCATAGCCAGTGAGTACGCACCCAAGGAGAGCAGCAAGGTGATGGCATTGAAGAAGCTCGACAGGAAAGCAAAGATGCCGGCGACCATCTTCACGTATACCTTCGGGATCGTATCGACCCTGGTCTTCGGGTTGGGAATGACCCTGAGCATGAAGGTCATCGGTCACGGCAATGCAATGATGGCACTGGGCATCGTAATTGGTATAATCGGTATAGTGGGTATTGTTATCAACTATCCCGTATATAAGAAGATGCTCAAGAAGGGCAAGAGCAAGTATGCATTTGAGATCACTCAGCTCGCCAAAGAGATCATTGAGGAATGACAACGGAACAAGTGTGACGGGGTAAATGAATAAGTCCGAGAGTAAATACTTCAATACAGCTCTTAAGATGGACGACGCGCTGGTGTCGCTCCTTCAGGAGAAGAGCCTGGAATTCATAACGGTCAAAGAGATCTGCCGGCGGGCAGGTGTCAATCGTTCGACGTTCTACCTTCACTACGAGACGATCGACGACCTGCTCTCTGAGTGTGTCGAGAATACGGGAAAGAAGTTTGTCTCTTACTTCGAGAACAGTGACAGCGCTTTCGCGGAGAATATACGTAATGCCCCGCTTAATGACCTGATACTG
>OMQY01000028.1 GCA_900313405.1 uncultured Eubacteriales bacterium | reverse complement strand
GGTTCGCAGGAGTGGGCCGGGATATGTGCGGACTACGGGATACTGAAGTGAACAAGTTCGTTCACTCAGGTCCTCGGAGTCGCAAAGCGACTCCTGCGTAATCGTTCACGAACGTTGTTCACTTCAGTTTCGTGGCGCTTCGCGAAATCGTAACAGCGTAATCGCTCGCGAATGAAGATCACTTCAGTGGTTAACAACAAAGGGGCTGTCCTGACGGACAGCCCTTTGTTATCTTTACTACCCCCTGATCACACAACTATATAGCGACGCGTAAGCCCCCCCCTGATTTGGCAAAAACCCAAAATCAGGGGGCTTTTTTCAGACGCGACAAGAGCATAAAACAGGGGGCCGCCTCATATCTTTGAGACAGCCCCCTCGTGGTGTATACAGATTAACTTTGAAGGCTTATCTTCTCTTCAATATCTCGTCCAGCAGCTTATCGGCGACTTCTTCCTTGGACATGATCGGCAGTTCGATCAGATCGTCCTTAGTGATCAGAGTTACGACATTCGTGTCTACTCCGAAGCCCGCGCCTTCCTGCTTGACATTATTGGCGACCATCAGATCGACACATTTGGATTCGAGTTTCTTACGCGTGTTCTCTATCATGTTCTGCGTTTCCATCGAAAAGCCGCAGAGGAACTGTCCTTCGCGCTTATGCTTGCCGAGATAGCCGAGGATATCCTGGGTGCGCTCGAGAGCGATACTCATATCATCACCGTCATGCTTCTTGATCTTCTCGTCAGCGATGACCGTGGGACGATAGTCGGCAACGGCGGCCGCCTTGATGACGATATCTGATGACTTTGCATTACGGATAACAGCATCTGCCATATCAGATGCGGATATCACATTTATCCGCTCGACACCTTCAGGACATTCGAGAGATACCGGCCCGGAGATCAGCGTCACGTCCGCGCCGCGCCTCACGGCAGCCCGGGCGATAGCATAGCCCATCTTTCCGGAAGACAGATTGGAAATGAAACGCACCGGATCGATCTTTTCTCTTGTCGGGCCTGCGGTGACGAGAAGTTTTACTCCCTTAAGGTCCTTGGGAGTCAATGCTCTCCTGATATGTTCGAGCAGGACGTCCGGTTCGGGCATCTTACCGCTGCCTGTATCTCCGCATGCGAGACGGCCGGTTGCCGGAGTAATGATCTCAAAACCGTATTTGCCGAGCGTCTTGATGTTATCCTGAGTGATGGGATTGCCGAGCATCTGCGTATTCATTGCCGGTGCGATCAGCTTAGGGCATGTAGCGGCAAGAAGCGTCGTTGTCAGCATGTCATCGGCGATGCCGTGAGCTGCCTTTGCAATGACATTTGCCGTCGCCGGTGCGATCAGGAAGACGTCTGCCTTCTTGGCAAGTGACACATGTTCCACATTGAATTCAAAATCCCTGTCGAAAGTATCGATCAGACACTTATTATTTGTCAGCGTCTCAAAGGTGATCGGATTGATAAAGTTGGAAGCGTTCTTTGTCATAATGACGTGCACGTCAGCGCCGAGCTTGACGAGGCTGCTTGCAAGTGTCGCGATCTTATATGCCGCGATACTGCCTGTGACTCCGAGTACTACGGTCTTGCCATTGAAAGCCATAACTTACACCTCCGTATTCTTCTTGTAAATCTCTCCTAAGCCCTTAAGTGTCAGTTCATTATCGAGTATGATCTCGTGCTTGCAGTGCGTTACGATCGATCCTGACAATCCGCCTGTAGCAACGATCGGGATCTCCTGTCCCATCTCTTCCCATATCCTGTCGATCAGACCGTCCATCTGTGCAGCCTGACCCATAACGATACCGCTCTTCATACAGTCGATCGTATTACGTCCGATGATCTTCTTCGGTGCCTCAAGGCTGATGCGCGGCAGCTGTGCTGTTCTGTTGACCAGGGAATCAAGTGATACGCGAACGCCGGGAACGATCATGCCTCCTATGTAGTTGCGGTTCCCGTCAACAACACTGAGTGTGGTTGCAGTACCCATATCGATCATGATAAGAGGGGCGCCGTAATACTTGATGCCGGCAACAGCGTTTACGATAAGGTCCGCTCCGACCTGAGCGGGATTGTCCATAAGGATGTTAAGCCCTGTCTTGATGCCGGGACCCACGATCATGGGATCGGTATGGAGGAGCTTCCTTATGGCAGCGGTCATTATGGTATTGAGCGGCGGTACCACCGAGGCAACGATGGCCCCGGTGATACAGCTGCTGTCTACTTCATATAATTCCAAAAGCGTGCTTAACTGTACAACGTACTCCAGTTCTGTCTTGGAGGCATCCGTTGATACCCTCTCGGCGAAGATAACGTCCTCGCCCTCGATACAGCCTATGACTATATTAGTGTTTCCGATGTCTACAGCTAAGATCATTGTATTGTACTCTCCGTGACTTTTGGTATGTTGTTCCTTGGAACAACGGGGGATCACTTCTCGGAAGAAGCGTTCTTCTTCTCAAGGGCCAGCTTCACATCATATGTGGGTACGACATGCGTGAGGGCTGTTCCGACAGCCACAACGATGATCGCTGCGACAACCGCCTCGACGATACCGTTGAAGGTTACTACTCCCATGATAACATCCATAACCTCATCAGGTGCCTTCTCGATCTTGTGAGCATAGGCGTTCTTGTAGAGGATATAGATACCGCTCATGACGAGTAATGTATTTGTGAAGGCACCGGTAAGTCCTGCATAGATGTAGCTGACTGTGGCGGATGTCTTCTTGTATGTGATGAAGTAGAGCACGGCAAACAGTGCGAGCGCTACAACGATACCGATGACTGTTCCGGCAGTCGAATTGATGCTGTCGAACCTTCTTACAAGATATGCTCTGATGGCGAATCCGATAATGACGCCGGCGATAGCATTGACGGCGATCTTGCCGATCTTGTTCTCGTTCTTCAAGAGCCACTTGACGAATACAAAGACGAAGTAGGGAACAACGCCTACGAGTATTCTCGGTACGAAGCAGATGTAGATACTTCTGGGGATACCTGTCCAGCCGACAAGGTCATAAGCGAGCACGGGCGAGAAAACGAACGCCGAAGCTGTCGCTGCCTTATAGGTGTTGTTGATAAAGCTGGTCAGTCCGAAAAGGAATCCGAGCATCGCGCCCTTCTTAGGTCCGAGGAACAATGCGCCGATGATTACCGGAATGTGGATGATCGTGGCATTGATGACTCCGAGAGGGATGTAGCCCAGATTGGTGAATGCCATCAAGAGGATGATGGCGGCGAACAGTGCGAGGAGCACTAATTCTCTTGTCTTGTCATTTCTCATATTCAATTCTCCTGTTATTATTCTCTGTCGAGATACAATACACCCCCATTATAATGGGTTTTGCCCCTTTTACAATATTTCGTCACAAATATCGATATTTTGACTATTCGAAAACCTTTTCTGATAAGATTTAAGAGTAAATAACACAAATGATCAGAGGAGGCGATGTCATATGGAGATACTTAAGTACGGCAAGGCAATATGTTATTCCGGTTACCGCAAGGGGCAGTCCCCCAAGACTGTCGCTCCGACCAAGGAACAGATCGCCGAAGATCTGGACATCCTTCATAAGGCAGGCTATGACTACATAAGGATGTACGACCCGAACCTCCATGCGAGGCGTGCCCTCGAAGTCATAAAGGAGAAGGATCTTCCGATAAAGTGCATGATCGGCATCGACTCTGATCCGGAGAGCAACAATCCGAACTGCGGCACCGAGAAGCAGGAGTATTCTGCCGAGCAGCTCGAGAAGAACCGCATCCGTAACGACGGCGAAGTCGACAGGCTGATCGAACTGGTCAGGGAATTCCCGGATCAGGTGATCGCGGTATCGGTCGGCAACGAGAATACCCCCGTATGGGGTGCGCATATGGTCAGTGAAGACAGGCTTGTGGAGCATGCCCGTAAGCTCAAGGCCAACCTTGATAAGCCGGTAACATTCTGCGAAGGCTATCTCGAGTGGCTGACACTCGATAAGCTGATCCGCGAGGTCGACTTCATCAGCATCCACAGCTATCCCTATCACAATCCCGTGGCACCGGCCGATGCATTGGAATTCAATAAGCAACACTATTACGATATGGTAAGGCGCCATCCGGATATGCAGGTCATCTTTACCGAACTCGGCTGGTCGACGAGCCGCGTACCGCTGACGATCATGCAAGACGGAACGGCGAGGGAATCGGTCGAAGTGGCCTCTCGCTATATCAGAGAGGTTGCCGACTGGTTCGAGAAAGAGAAGATAATCGGGTTTGTTTTCGAGGCGTTTGATGAGCTCTGGAAGGGCGATGTCCCCGAAGCGAGCGAGTGCAACTTCGGACTCTATAACGAAGAGCGGCAGCCCAAGTGGTGATAATAGATGTGCAGATAATATCCTCCGTGTGATAAAATATCCCTTGGATATGATCACACGGAGGATTTATTGATGGATATTGTATGCCTTGATATGGAAGGTGTTCTTGTTCCCGAGATATGGATCGCATTCTCAAAGGCTTCCGGGATACCGGAGCTTAAGAGGACCACGAGAGATGAACCGGATTACGATAAGCTCATGAAGTGGAGACTCGGCATCCTTAAGGAACACGGACTGGGACTTAAGGAGATACAGGATGTAATATCCACCATAGATCCGTTGCCGGGAGCCAAGGAGTTCCTTGATGAGCTCCGGCAGATCGCCCAGGTGATAATCATCAGCGACACGTTTACGCAGTTTGCCGCTCCGCTCATGAAGAAGCTCGGATACCCCACTCTGTTCTGCAATACGCTCGAAGTAGCGGATAACGGAGAGATCACCGGATTTAAGATGCGTTGCGAGCAGTCAAAGCTTACGACCGTTAAGTCGCTTCAGGCGATGGGATTCGATACTATCGCGGCAGGTGACAGCTTCAATGATCTTGCCATGATCAGAGCATCCCGTGCCGGCTTCCTGTTCAGGAGCACAGATCAGATCAAGGCAGACAACCCCGATCTTCCGGCTTACGAAGGATTCGATGAATTTCTTGCCGGGATCAAGAGCGTACTCAGATAAGATTCCCGGGAGGATATAATGGCAGGCGGCAGATATATCAAATACGCCCGTAAGAATGAGACGGAGCCTCAGAGTATATATCTCGAGAGCGGTTCGGCCTATAAGGTCGTCGATGAGCTTAAGCGGCTCGGCACCCGAAGGATACTGCTCATCTGCGATAAGTATGTTCGAAGATACAAGAACTTTGAAGATCTGACGGCCGCGTATGCCGAGGCCGGATTCAGGCTCTTCTACTATTACCGTAACGGACATACCGTGAGCGACCTCGATATCAGGGAAGGCCTTCGCGTATATAACGAGTTCAACTGCGATACCATTGTAACGGCGGGCGGTGCCGAAGATATCAACTGCGGCAAGCTCGTCGCTGCGTCAGCCATCAACCCGGTCAAGCATCCTACGGAATTCGAGGGAGTCGATAAGCTCAAGCGCGACATATCCGTACTCTGCTGTATCGTTACCGATAACAGTGAGGCGTGTTCTTCTTCCATTGCCGAATTCCGCGATACCGCGAGCGGCAGATGGATCACGTGTGTCAGCTCGTTCCTCGTGCCGCAGATAGCGGTCATAGATACGGATTTCTCCATAAGGACAGAGCCGGCGATCTGTGAATCGACTGCACTTCAGTCGCTGGCGTCCGCCATAGAAGCGTACCTGAGCCCGATGGCAGGCGTTACGCCGCAGTATAAGGCGGATGCATTGAACAGTTGTATTAATATTTTCGATAATGTCGAGAAGATGAGTAATAACCCGTCTGATACATATCTTAGGCGTATATGTTCCGTCGGCGGTATGTATGCGGGACTCGCGATGCGTAAGACCGGTCTCGGCGAGGCGCACATCCTTATGCACTGCCTCGCGTCCAAGTACAGGACCGATCATGCGGCAGGACTCAACAGGATATTCCCGAGATTCCTTCGCGCACAGATAGCGACACATCCGACGGGTGATTATGCTTCACTTGCCAAGGAACTTCATATGTGCACGCTTAATCTCGATGACCGTGATGCAGCGCAGGTCCTGGCAGACAGAGTCGACAGGCTTTTCTCCAGATACAGGGACATTGCCGAGATACCGGTAATCACGGAGGCGGATGCCAAGAAGATCGCTGCCGAAGCCGATAAGGAGGCTTCGGTATTCGGAATAACCGGCCAGCTGCCGCAGGAAGAGATGGCCAAGATCCTCTATGGAGCATCGCTCGAAGCGCAGAGCGAGATGAACCGAAGATGACATTTGATACGGATTACGGGGCATATATCCCCGATTACTGCCGCAAGGTCCTGGCTATCCTTAACGACGCAGGGTATGAGGCATATGTCGTCGGAGGCGCGGTGCGTGACATGATCGGCGGCACTGAGCCGGCCGATTACGATCTGGCGACTTCTGCTGTCCCTGAAGAGATAATCAAAGCAATGCGTGAAGCAGGTATCAAGTCGATCATGGATCATGCGGCCAAACACGGGACCATCACTGTCATGGCTGACGGACACAGCGTAGAGATCACGACCTTCAGGACAGACGGGGAGTATTCGGATAACCGCCGTCCGGACAGCGTAACGTTTACCAGAGACCTCGAGACGGATGCTTCGCGCAGGGATTTTACGATGAATGCGCTCTATCTCGGGACAGATGGTGTCGTAACGGATCCGGTAAACGGGAAGGCAGATATAGAGGCCGGGATAATCAGAGCGGTCGGTGACCCGCAGATGCGTTTCGCCGAGGATGCACTGAGGATCCTTCGAGCTCTGCGCCTTGCTTCTATGCGCGGGTATAAGATCGAGGATAATACTGCATGTGCCATGAGGGAGAATGCTCATCTTCTCAAGAATATCTCCGGGGAGAGGATACATGTTGAATTCACCGGCATAGTGACCGGACGATATGCGAGCCCGATAATAAGAGAGTATCTTGATATCCTCGGCGTGATGATCCCCGAACTGCTCGCGATGAAGGGATTCGATCAGCATTCGGTCTATCATCATCTCGACGTTCTGGAGCACACCTTGGCAGTTCTTGACGGGATCCCGATCGGTCCTGACGGAAAGAGATGCGAGGATCTGGCAATAGCCTCTCTTTTCCACGACATAGGTAAGCCGGAGACTTTCCGTCTCGACGGCAACGGAGAAGGGCACATGAAGGAACATCCCGAAGCCGGATGCCGTATAGCAGGAAGAGTGGCAGATGAGCTCAGATTCCCGAACAGGCTCAAGGAGAACGTACTTCAGCTGATCCTTCTTCACGATGTGTTCGTAAAGCCGGACAGAGTATCGGTTCACAGACAGATGACAGAATATCCCCCGTACTTCCTGGATGAACTCGCGATCCTTCAGAGAGCCGATATCCTTGCACACTCCGAACGGGGGCGTCAGAGACTATCCCGCCTGGATGCGATCGAGGAGATAAGACGCGAGCTTACGGCAGAAGGCGTATGCACTTCCATAAGGGATCTGGCCGTTAACGGGAACGATCTGACCGCTGCGGGAATACCGGCCGGGCAGAAGATAGGACTTGCCCTCAAAGAACTAATGAATGCCGTTATCGAGGAGACGGTGAGCAATTCTCACGATGAATTGATCGAATACGCGTTGAACCATATCGATCTGAGATGATTTTTTGCTCCCGAAGGCCGAAAGAATATATACAAAACGGCTCTTTCCGCTGTATAATATCTGTATATATCCAAGTGGCATCAGAGCATATGTGGGGGTGTGCTATATGACAAGATCAAATAAAAAGGGTTATACATTACTTGAGCTGGTGGCAGTAATCGCCATCATTGTCATTCTGGCCGGTGCTGCGACCTTCGGTATAGTCAGTTCGATAACTCACTACAGATCCAAGGCAGATGCAAATGCCGAGCATAACGCTCAGTTCGAGGGACTCGCACAGGAAGAGCTTAATAATTATTCGCCGCCGGGAGTTAACACGGCTACACCTACGCCGAAGTTTACACCTACTCCCCCTCCGTCGAGTACGCCCTTCCCGACACATACTCCTACGCCGGTACATAATACCAACACACCTACACCTGCCGGCGGCGGCGGTGGCGGCGGAGGATCGCTCAGCGGTTCTGCCAACCTTACATGTTGGAATGATACCCAGGGTGCTTTGACTGTCAGCAGCAGTGGCGGTGGGATCCAGTCGGCGACTGTTACATTCCCGGCAGGCTACACGCTCCAGATCGGCAGCTGTGACTGGAGATACAGCATCAGCTATAGCGGCGGCAACAGCTTCACAATTACGTGGAACGGAAATGATAGCCCGCAGAATACGATCCAGATCTATAACATCTCGTGGTCTCCTGCTCAGAGACCCGGCGGACTCAGCGTAAGTCTTACAGGCGGCTGATGATCGATGAATAGCAACGGGCCGTCCCGATCGGGGC
>OMQY01000069.1 GCA_900313405.1 uncultured Eubacteriales bacterium | reverse complement strand
CATATTGAAGCGTAGATACCGGCTCATAGTCTCCGCCCTTCTTTGTCTTATGAAGGAACACGGGATTCTCAGGAAATTCTCTAACCCTGGTCTTAATTACATCTCTGAGATCCTTTGGTCTTGTTACTTCATATAAAGGTATGTTCTTCATCCTTACTTCCCCTCCCGGTTATTTAATGATTCCATAGCTCTCGCATAACTTGATCCATTCCTGAGATCCGGCGAACCCATCGAAAACGTCCTTACGCGTTGCCCCTCCCGCAAGACGTCCGATCCAATCGGCAAATCCTCCCGGATCCGGCTCTCTGTCAAAAAATGTATGATAAAGCCTCGTCACGAACTCTTCATCATCCAGATCAGAACCTATAAACTCATCACTGAAGAAGAATCCGTAAGCAACCTGTGAACCGGATTCACTCCTGTCAACCAACCTGTTAAACCAGTCTTCAAGACCTGAAGGATCGGGATCTCTTTGTAAGCATGTCGTATAAAGCCTGGTAACAAAAGCTTCGACATCATCATAAGAGATCGGTGTTGTCGACACAGGCGGCATAGATGCCAGCGCCTCAGGTGTCGGTGCTATACCGTAAGAGTTACAAAGGTTTTTCCATTCCTGAGAATTGCAAAATGCTTTATAGATATCCTCCCAGGTGGCTCCGCCTCGACGGCTGAAACCGCCATTAGGATACAAAGCATTCATCCAGGTATTCATTCCGCCTTCATCAGGTTCCCTGTTAAAGAAAGTATGATAAAGCAACGTGAGATATTCTTTATCCGTCATCCACCTGCTTTCGAATTCGCTGCTATAGAAGAAACCGTCTGCAACCTGTTTACCGGACATCTCTCCGGAAAGCAGTTTATTTGTCCAATCGGCAAGGCCTTCAACATCACCTTCACGTTCAAGCACTATACTATATAACCGCGATACAAATTGAAGGACGGAATAACTCCGATGCGGACTTGCATATGACGGCGGATCAATAGATGATACCAATATGCTCTGAGTACTGTTCCCTACATTAAATGACAACAGATGCCTTCCTGTTTGCAAGGCCGTCATCATGTTTCCTTGAACAGATAGGCCGGGATCATTGTTAAGCCAGGTGATATCCTGCGGATCGACACGGAATTCGGGTTCATTTAAGCCGATGTAAAAAGCAGGCACGGCATAAATGCTGAACGAGTCGAGCTTAAGAGAATAACCGTTGACTGTTGCGATTGATCCGTTCTTGACCGTAAAGCCGGAAATATGCTCGGGCTTAGTCTCGACTCTTACTGATCGCACCTCATTAACAGCCGGTGTCTGAGGAGCCGCATCCTGCGGATCGATATTAGCAACTTCAAGAACTCCGAAATAATCTTCACCGACTCTTACGACAGCAAGACCCACAGCGTTACAGCCGCTGAGCATTATCCTTCTGTGACCTTGCCCCTCATAAGGTTGATCCGTCTCCTTCCACATTGCAATGGAATCGATAAGTCCGAATCCGGATGCTCCGCAGATATTCTCACCTGCGGAACTTACTCCGTCATATGAAAGAGACCATATCGATTGTCCGTTGGGTCTGTAATGAGAAGCATCAAGCGCCAGTTCTGCCGCCCTTTGCATAGCTATCTTCTCGAGACTGTAGTCATATCTCATTGACGCGAGTCCGCTTACACGATTGACCGAGCCGTCTACATTGTAATACCACGCCTCATCTCCCGTCCGGAAGGAATTCAACTCATTGAGCATATCAGATCTGCAATAACTCTGATAGAATTCGCAATCTACATAAACGCCGAATGTATCGGAAGAAGTATCGGCATTCACTGTTGTATCAACACTTTTCGCAAACGGAAAGGAAATAACAAATAACAACGACAAGATTATTGATACAGTCTTACGCAGCATATAAAGATCCCTCCTGAATGACTACTATATATTGTACCAATTCAGGAGGGATTTTAATACTTAATATGAAAAATGATCAGATCTTAGCGAAGCCTTTGGAGATAGCAAGTTCTGCTCTTTCCTTTGCCTTGCCGCCAAGTTCGATCTGGCCGGCGATAAAATCCGGGTGAGCCTTAAGGAAATCATCCATATATTTCTCAGGTGAATCAAGGAAGCTCATTACAAGCTCTTTCTGCTGAGCGTTGATGACGCCCTTATCTTGAGCTTCTTCGAAAAGCTCCCTGTTGATACCTGTCAGCGTCACCATATTAACACCGAGTCCTTCGAGAACAGCGCGACCGTTCTGATGGCGGTCGACAACAGCGATCGTATCCGTGATATCAGATCCCAGCCCCCTGATCACAGGGATCCATGCTCTCTCATAACTCGATGCCTCTGTGATCAGATCAGCAATATGAAGAGCTTTTTTACCATTAAGATCAGCAGAACCGGCTTCAACAGGCTCTGTCATATCAAAAGATGTATAAACTGCACTCATATCCTTATAGATAGTAAGATGAGGTACCTTGAGAATATAAGCGGGAAGCATTGAGAAAAAGAAGTCTCTCCTCTCACCGCCCGAGATATAATCGAATTTGAATTCTTTTGCAGTATTTACGAGTTCATCGATACAATTACGGAAAGTATCGGATGTCTCATACATAGCGAGCATATCATCAAAGATCTTCTTGGGAGCCGTAAGCTTATCTTCTGCAATATAACTCTCGATATTCTTTAACAGACGAACGGCATTCTCTTCATCTTTAACGATAAAATGCGTATTAATATAAAAAGGTCCGAGACGTCCGGATGTATACCAGAACGGTGTCTGTTCGGGAGCCACACGTACGGCATTTGTCTTAAAAAGGTCTTCATTGATCTTATTACTCATAATTACCTCCAATTACCACAGCTGAAGTGTTCCGGTAAGAGAACTGAGTTCAAGCTGATTATCTTCACAATACTTCTCAAGATCTTCGGTAATCTTAACGGGAAGGGTCGGATGAACAAGACTTCCCGTACCGATCTCAACAGCGGAGCTTCCGGCGATCATAAACTCTATAACATCCTCAGCAGACATTATACCGCCACATCCGACAATAGGAATATCAAGTACAGAATTACACTCGCTGACCATCCTGATCGCCACAGGCTTAACGGCAGGCCCCGAATATCCGCCGGTATTATTATGAAGTACGGGTCTTCTGGTCCTGATGTCGATCTTCATGCCGAGAAGCGTGTTGATCAATACAACTGCATCAGCTCCGCCCTCCTGGGCAGCAAGAGCAACTGATTTAATATCAGTGACATTAGGTGTAAGTTTTATCCACAAAGGAAGCTTAGTCATACTCCTCAATATGCTTACGATCTCTTTCACCTGAGAAGACTCGCTTCCGATACTCATACATCCTGCCTTTACATTGGGACAGGAAAGATTGATCTCAAGCGCATCTATCTTATCGGAATACGGATCGAGCTTTGATACCATTGCTATATAATCCTCAAACGAATGGCCTGCAACATTGATGATCCTGCCTGTTCCGAGAGAATCCATATAATCCAGATCATTAGCAAT
>OMQY01000214.1 GCA_900313405.1 uncultured Eubacteriales bacterium | reverse complement strand
GATAACAAGAAGCTGGATCTTCTCTCTGCGATAATCCATAAGTATGTATTTATCTATATGGATGAGCAGCTGGAGAATGAAAGAGCAAAGAAGACAAAGTGCGTGATCCTTGATGTTCCTATCCCCGTACAGAGGGGATTCGTCGATCACTGTAATCAGATATGGACTGTAACATGTGATGAGAGCGTAAGACTGCGAAGACTTGTTGACAGAGGCATGGATCTTGATGATGCCAAGAGGAGGATGGCCGTGCAGATGACTGACGATGAGTATTCTAAGCTCGCGGATCACGTTATCGATAATTCCGGAAGTGTAGATGAATTAAAGGAGAAGGTAGAAGCACTTATAGTGTCACAGCTTCATGAGCGAGGTATAAGGATATGATCTTTAATGTAGGGACTATCACATCATTGATCTTTGTAGTACTGAGTATAGCTGCTCTTCTTGCTATATCTTTCGACGGAAAGGGATTTTTCAGGTCTCCGTTCCGTAAATATATGATCGCAGCGGCCGGGGTATATGTATCCGGAACGGTTCTGGTGGCGATCCTTTATCTTAAGGTCTCTGAACTTCCCGTGCAGTTCGTGTTCATATCCGAATTCGTGATGCTCGGAATATTTATCTTCTCAGTCGGAATGATCAACTGGCTTGTAAAGCATATGGACAAGATAAGAGCAGAGATATCACAAGAGCAGGAGAAGGATGATATTGAAGTTTAAAAAGATCCTTAGTAAAGCTATTAGGTTCTCAGTCATATCAGGTATAACAGCGGCGCTTCTTCTGGCATTCTTCAATCTGGCGGTAGTTATGTCCAGTGATCCTTATATGTATGACAAGAACAGCATAAGTTCCTGTGATGATCTGTCACAACTTGAGGGAGAAGATATCGAGGCCATAATCGTATTAGGATGCGGAGTAATAGGCGATTCGCCGACTGCTCTGCTGTCGGACAGGCTTGATGCCGCTATCGAGCTTTATAAGGATGCCGGAGTTGCTCCCAAGATCTTAATGAGCGGAGATCACGGCAGGGAAAACTATAATGAAGTCGCGGTCATGAGGCAGTATGCCATTGACAGAGGTGTTCCTTCGGAAGATATCTTTATGGACCATGCAGGTTTTTCCACTTATGAGACCATGTATCGTGCCAAGGAGATATTCGGTATTGATACGGCTGTCATTGTAACTCAGGAATACCATCTCTACAGAGCTCTTTATGACGCAAGATCTCTTGGCATCAAGTGCTGCGGTGTAGAAGCAACGGGTCATGTCTTTACGAAGCAGTTCTATTGGGATTTAAGAGAGGTCCTTGCAAGGACCAAGGATTTCTTCTATACGATATTTAAGCCGGAGCCCACATACTTAGGCGACACCATAGATATTGAAGGAAACGGCGAAGTAACTCTGGATCAATAGTTACCGCTCATGATATCGATGATGCCCTGTATTATCTCGGGGTTAGGATAACCGTTACCGTCTCTGCCTTCGATCCCGTATGTCATGGCATATGCAAAGTTATCTGCCATGCACTCTTCCGGATCTATAACGTAGCCCGTGTTGGTGCCGAATATCTCATCGAAGTTAGAGGCCTGCTCCGGCGTATAATATGTATCGCTTCCGTCAATGGGCACAAGAGCCGTTGTACCGCAGCTGAAGAAATCGCTTTGCGCCTCGTTGTAGTGCTTAGTTGTGATAAATACGGCGAAGCAATCTGTCTCCTGACCGTCGATAATGAATGTCGCATATGAGTTATGATGTTCGACATCAGGGTTGCTAATATAGTATTCCAATACAGAGGGCGGGATCTCAAAGTCATGATCTGTTACGGTGAAGTGAATAAGAGAATACATCTGCTCTCTGAATCCGGGGTTACATCTCGTAAGACAATGAAATAGCTCGTGCCATAAGAGTTGATCGGTAAGCTCTGAACACTCGGGCAAGAAGAACAGAAGCGAATTAAAGGTAACATTGGCGGAAGCAAGATATATCTGAGTTCCGTGAGTATATCCGGATGCCGATCCTTCTACGCTCATATCTGTCTTTATAAATACGATCTCATCGATCTGCGGAAGTACGTAGCCGCACTTGTCCAGCGTCTTTTCCATATTTCTTATACGGGATGTTATAAAACGCTTCTCAAACTTAGTAAATTCCGTGACTTCGATCGTGGAAGCTTCTATCAGATCATCTGTTGTGCCTCCTTCTTTTTGAAGCCTGAAGTCTATGTCATTTTGCGTGACCTGACTGTAGTATTCTGTATTGGAACGCATAAGTTCCCTGCCTTCTTCTTCCGATGCAAAACGGAAGGGAATATGAGCACCTTCCTTACCGGAAGAACATGAACATAAGGCCGGTAACATCATTACCGTAATAAGTATTACTGAGATGATCTTCTTGATCATTTATATACCTTCTTTCTCAGAGCTT
>OMQY01000022.1 GCA_900313405.1 uncultured Eubacteriales bacterium | reverse complement strand
GCATCTTCTGCCTTGTCTTCAGTTGCTTGGGCAGCCTCTTCAACCTCGTCTGCCTTTTCTTCAACTGCAGCTGCGACCTCGGCAACTTCTGCTGCCTCGACCTTCTCTTCTACCTTCTCTTCGGGTTCTTCCTTCTCGGCCTCAGTCTCGACGTTCTTCTCAACATCTTTCTCTTCGGCCTCTTCATTCTCCTCTACGGACTCTGACGGCTTAAACAGCTGCTCGTCTTCGATCGGAGTTCCATCCTTATAATCTTTCAGTGAATCTACTACAGTCTTATTGGGATCAGGGAGAACATCCGTAACCGTACTCTCGAAGATCGTATCGGGACGATCGCGGAACAGGGCATAAACGTCTTTGGGGTTGTCTTTACGGAGCAATTTGTAGTAGGTGTCGACCAACCTGGCCAGCTTACGGCTGTTGACCAGCCACGAAGCCTGCTTGACCGACTTCTCGATCCCGTGTGCCTCACATACATCCGTGAAGAACTCGTCACTCGATTTGTGTTCTCCGGCGATGATGTAGCACGCGCCACGCTCGCCATTCTCGGCAACGGCAACGATTGCTGCAGCAACATCACGAACATCAACGAAAGCATGTCCGCCGTTTACAGGAGTTATACCTTTCTCCAGATATTTCTTAAGGATCCTTCCCATCTCGGAATCTTCTTCGAAGCCGGGGCCCATAATGAATGTAGGCAACAGCAGCACAGCATTAAGCTTATTCAATGAGACCTTCTCCATAACGTATGCGGAAGCTTCCGCCTTCGTCTTGGCATATTCTCCTTCGACCTTGGTCCTGTCAAAGTGGATAGTGGTCTCGCCCGCTGCAGGCAACTCATTGATAGCATAGGCGGAACTCATATAAACAAGTCTGCCGATCTTATACTTGAGACACTGATCGACGACGTTGATCGTGCCGGCAACATTGGTCCTTCTCATATCAAGGTTCTTCTCACCTGAGAAATTGGCTATCTCATCAACATGGATGACTACCGAGCTTCTCGGTTCAGCTACCTTGAAAAAGTCTCTCATCGAGTCTTTATCGAAAGTACTTCCATAGTAGACTTCAGCACCTATCTTTTCATATTCCGATACATCGGATTCCTCGGGAACAAGCACTCTGACGCTTTTACCCTCACGCGAGTATTCATGAACAAGATATTTCCCCACCGGTGTCGTAGCACCGATCAACAGATAAGTATCGAACATGGCCGTTACTCCTCTCGGTTATGTCTGGGTGCGGGATATGCCTACACATATTATTTTCTCACACAGACGATGTTCTTTCCTGCATGTAGTTGTAAATTTTTGTTACAGGATGATGTTTTTTATTAACAAATTATATATTTTTGTTCTACGTCCCGGCCTGAATGGACAAATATTTATTATCAGCAAAGTGCATAATCCTTTTCGAAAAATAGTTGTTGACAATTCATTCCCTTGAGATTATCCTCATATCGTGTTGAATAACCGAAAGGCTATGACGAAGAGGGTCGGAATCCCCCGGATACACAGAGAGCACGGTAATGATGAGAGCCGGCATCCGAATTTCCAACAGACCTATCGCTTCTGAGCCGGTACACCGAACACTTAACCGTAAGTAGACTGTACCCGAAGGCAGCCGCGTTAAGGCAAAGGGTTTGTCAGAACCTGTAAAGTGGCGTCGTATGGCGCAATATGAGTGGTACCGCGGAATATATCCGTCTCATATCTTTCGAGTAGAAAGATGTGGGGCGTTTTTTATTGCCCTCCCCTCTGACACTTGCAGGTGCGAGAATTAACAAAGGAGAACAAGATGAACGACAACATGACAACAACAGGAATGGACATGAAGCTCCAGGAGGTAGCAAGCAGAGTAAAGGGACTGCGTCTCGACATGAACCTCTCCGAGGCAGAGCTCGCAGCACTTCTCAAGATGAACGAGGACGAGTATCGTCGTTACGAGGAAGGTAAAGAGGACTTTAACTTTACTTTCCTTTACAAGCTGTCGAACCTCGCCGGTATCGAGATGAGCGACCTCACCGAAGGTGCTTCCCCGTCACTTAAGACATATGCGGTAACACGCAAGGGCGAGGGCCGCCCGATCGCCAGACTTGACGGTTACAAGTTCAACCGTCTGGGTTCCAGATTCAGGAACAAGATGTGCGAACCTTTCCGCGTTATCGCTCCTTATTCAGAAGCAGCTCTGAATCCCCCCTATAAGCTCGTAACACATGTCGGTCAGGAGATGAATATCGTCGTAAGAGGTAACCTCAAGGTCATGATCGGCGATGCAGTCGAGCTTCTTCATCCCGGCGACATGATCTACTTCGACAGTTCCGTCCCTCACGGTGAGTTCGCCGTCGGCGGAGAAGACTGCGAATTCTATTCGATCATCATGAACCCTGAGGCATGGGCCAAGGGTATGTCCGATATCTCGATCAAGTCCGAGATAATGAAGGAAGACAATGTAACCAATGTTGACAAGGCCGATCTGAAGGATGCTATCTACAGCAGATATTTCGAGGGAGAGCTCGGTGCCGACGGTATCCTTAAGAAGGTCCACTTCAAGGAAGGCGCCATCAAGACCTTCAACTTCGCATATGACTGCGTGGATGCGATCGCCGAGAGAACACCCGAGAAGACAGCCATGATGTGGGTCGCAAAGGACGGCGTTACGGATCACCGTTTCACCTTCGGTGAGATGAGCAAGCTCTCTAATCAGGCAGCTAACTATCTCCAGGACCT
The DNA here is from genome assembly GCA_900313405.1 of uncultured Eubacteriales bacterium. Next base: position 9,010 of record OMQY01000022.1, on the reverse strand, counting down.
CGGCGTAAAGAAGGGTGACAAAGTCATGCTCGTCCTGAAGCGCCACTATCAGTTCTGGATCTGCATGATGGCACTCCACAAACTCGGTGCCGTAGCTATCCCTGCTACAGCCCTTCTCCGCGAGCACGATTTTGACTACAGATATAAGGCCGCAGGCGTTAAGGGCATCATCTGCACTCCTGACGGTGATACTGCCGAAGAGGCCTACAAGGCAGCACAGGGTATCGGGGGACTCGATCTCTTCCTTATGGTCAACGGTGCACGCGACGGCTGGAGAGATTTTGATGCCGAATTCAAGAACTACTCCGACGTACACGACAGGCCTGAAGATGCAGCATGCTGCGACGATCCTATGGTCATGTTCTTCTCGTCCGGAACGACAGGATACCCCAAGATGGTAATCCACTCCTACCGTTACGCCCTCGGACACATCACAACAGCTAAGTATTGGCACAACGTCGACCCTCACGGTCTGCACTTCACCATCTCCGATACCGGCTGGGGAAAGGCTCTCTGGGGTAAGCTCTACGGTTCATGGCTCTGCGAGGCTCCGGTATTTACTTTCGACTTCGATAAGTTCAAGTCCGACGAGATCCTCCCGATGTTCGCCAAGTACAACATCACCACATTCTGCGCACCGCCTACGATGTTCAGATTCCTGGTCAAGGAAGATCTGTCCAAGTACGATCTGACCTCCATCAAGTATGCAACAACTGCAGGCGAGGCTCTTAACCCCGAAGTATTCAATCAGTGGATGAAGACTACCGGTATCCGTCTTATGGAAGGATTCGGTCAGACAGAGACAACGCTTGCCATCGCCAACCTCGTCGGTTCGTCGATCAAGATGGGCTCGATGGGTAAGCCTAATCCCCTCTACGATGTCCATATCCTCGATGCCGACGATAAGGAGTGCAAGCCCGGTGAGACCGGTGAGATCTGCATCCGCACAGCAGAAGGTACACCTAACGGTCTGTTCCTTGAATACTATCAGGATCCTGAGAAGACTGCAGCATCCTGGCACGACGGCTACTATCACACAGGTGATACGGCATGGAGGGATGAGGACGGATACATCTGGTATGTCGGACGTATCGACGATGTCATCAAGTCTTCCGGTTACCGTATCGGACCGTTCGAGATTGAGAGCGTTATCATGGAGCTCCCTTATGTACTCGAGTGTGCCGTTACAGGTGCGCCCGACCCGCAGGGTGTAAGAGGTATCGTCGTCAAGGCAACGATCGTTCTGGTTCCCGGCAAGGCTGTTCCGACAGAAGACCTCAAGAAAGAGATCCAGAATTACGTCAAGCACAAGACAGCTCCTTACAAGTACCCTCGTATCGTAGAGTTTGTAACAGAGCTTCCTAAGTCTATAAGCGGTAAGATCCGCCGTGTCGAGATCAGAGAGAACGACAATAAGAACGCTTAATGTAAGCCGAACTATAAAGCACCGCCTGCGCGAGATCCGCCGGGCGGTGTTTTTGTTGTTATGACATAAGCAAATAAGAAACGGAGTTGGCAGATCCGGCTCCGCTCGAAAAGCTATCTTGATCAACCCCGTTCTTCCAAAGCATCAAGTATCTCTTCGGCAATATCAGCGACAGACTTTCCCTTTATATGAATACGAATATCACTATACCGGTAGTAAAGAGGCTCTCTCTGCATATAGATCCCGAGAAGTCTCGAACTGCCGGCGGAGGAGCCTTCATCGCCGGACTCTTCATATGCCAGTCCGCGACTGCCCGCATTCCATAATCGCTTCTTGAGCAAGGGCAGATCTGCATCGAGAAAGACAACCTTCCCCAAGGACTTAAGATGCTTCATGGCATCATCATAAAGAACGGCACTTCCGCCTGTTGCTATAACCTGCGGCTTATCCGGGACATAGTTCAACAGTATATCGGATTCAAGGCGCATAAAGGCATCCAGTCCGTCCTCTTCTATGATCTCCTGAAGTGACTTCCCGCTCTTTGCTCTTATCAGATCGTCCGTATCCGTAAAGCCCGCGTTGACCTTATCTGCTACATACTTGCCTATCGTTGTCTTACCGGATCCGGGCATCCCTATCAGTATCAAGGATCCTGCCAGCATAACCCAAACCTCACTACGTTCTCTTATATCAGTATATCCCATCACACGGCCATATACCACATGGGTGATAATCTGTCTGCACCCTTATAGTCAAGCTTGTCCATGCTCTTAATATGTTCCCCGCGGGAAAAATATGTCCATAACCTGCGATACCGCTCAGCTCTTGATGCAGCAGACTGCTCCTCCGCCGACAGATCAACGCAGCTTATATCGACGATCCGGTCGACCTGCCCGCTCCGCATGAACAGCATCTTATGCCGGTCATCGTAAAGCAGGAAATCCTGAAGAGCGGGATCGTCAAGAACCTTAAGTCTCATTATCGGAAGGACGCGATTCTTAGGACAGATATCAGCAACTGCCAATCTCCCCTCACGCTCAAAAGCCAGATCGCACATGATCGACTGAGCCTCGCGGTACAGTTCCCTTACGGCATTATGTATCCGCTGCATGACGGGATTGGAATAGTCTTCGCCGACAGGAGCACCGAAGCGGATCGCACGGCATATAAGGATGTAGAGATCCTTCTCACGGCATGGAAGTCCCGTAAGGAAGCAGTCGAGTGCGAGCTGCTGCACATTAACGGAAGAACATGACCCGATATAACGGTACATCCGATCTGCAACAGACCGGTCGGTACGCACGAACAGATAATCATCCGGCAAAGCATGTATGGCTCCGACCGCCTTGATGTCCCGCGGCACGATTCTCATGCTGATGCATCTGACAACTGCGCAGAGGAATCCTTCAAACGTTCCGTCGTAAGAAAATGACTTGTCGCTGAACTTCATATGTCCGTCCTCCCCTTAGAATGTGAGAACATTCTAACATCGCAAACATACGTTTGTAAATGTTATTAATGGGACATTAATGTCTTTTCGAGATAAAAAGTCTCTCCGGGGCAACCCTTAATCCGGATATCCGAGTTCGTCACACAGATCTGATACCTTGTCCACAGAGCTGCTGTCGCTTCCGTATACGACCATATAAACATACACGTTATCACGGAAATAGACATGGAGTGTGTAGTAGATCAACGATTCGGCGGAATCGGGCTTAACAACTACATAACCGTAGTTATCCGTCTTATCCAGATCGTATTCTTCATCGTGTGTACCTGCCATTGCAGCCTTCTGGATAACCGTATTATAGTCCTCGTCAAATGCAGCTGCAGCGGAAGCGGTATCGGTATATTCCGTCCTGATGATGAACGTACTGCTGTCGCTGCCCATAAAATAGGTTACCTGGTTCGGTTCGAGCTGGACTCTGTCACTGCAGTAGTAGTACTGCCCGGGCTCGGCCGTAAGAGTGTAGCTTCTTGTCCATCCGAGGGACTCTTCACACTGAGCCATAAACGTGTCGGCATCGACCGTCGGGACCTTGGTACCGTTCTTTTTGGAACAACCCGTGAACTGCGCCGCCGTTATGACCGTCAGCAACAGTATCGCGGCCACATGGATCCGTATCCTCTTATTTGCTGTCTTCAAGTTCGTCCCCTCCCCGCTCCAGTGTATTATCGTAGAAATATCTGATGACTGCTCTCCTGGTAACGATACCGATGAGCATATCACGATCGTCAACTACCGGAATAAAGTTCCGGCTCATGACCATCATCAGGAGTTCATCGATGTCGGCGGATATCCTGATCGGCGGATTATCCCTGGATACGAAGTCGATATCGCTAAGTTTCAGTCGCTCAAGCTCCTCGATCCCGATGGTGCGCGGTGTGTCACCCTCACCCTGAACGATATACCAGAGAAAATCACCTTCGCTCACCGTGCCCACATACGTTCCGTCCCTGTTGATGACCGGAATAGCCGAGTAGCCGTGATGGTGCATCTTCTCGAGTGCCTGTCTGACCGTGAAGTCACTATAAAGGAATGCCACATTGGCTTTGGGCTGCATAAAAAAAGCAATATTCATATCTGTCTCCTTAAATTATCAGTAGTAACTGCTGATCCCTTCATCTATCCCTGCTTCAAAAGGCGCAGCAGCAAGCCCCGTATCGCATGTCAGTGCCGCGGATCCGTAGCTGAAATAAGCATAGCGGACCCTGGCAGGACTCTTGACCTGCGGGCAACTCAGGATGACCGTTTTACCGTCAAAATCGATCTCGGCCCGGGCCTTATAGAATACATTATCATCGCCGGCAACTTCGAATCCGGAATCCGCGCCGTCGAACGTAGTCAAGAGCTTGAGCTGCTCAAAATCCCCGTCGAAAACGATCTCCACACACTCGCCGCGTCTGACATTTGTCGCATAAGGCGCGACTGCCGGCACCTTCTTGTAGCCGTAAACAAAGTGAAGCGCCAGCTTCGCCAGCCTCTCTCCCGGAGTCTTCTTGTCCGACGGATGGATATTATCGAATTCACCGCAGTCAGTCAGGACCGCCATGTAGGTATTGGGAACCGTAAGAGCAGTCTCGGCCTGACATTTACGGAGCCTCGGCCAATGCATATCATCGTAATCCATATATTTACGATCTCTCGAGATATACATGGGCAACTGACAGAACAGGAAAGGCAGATCGTCCTCACAGAACATCACACGCCATTCTTCGATGAGCGTCCTGAATACCGCTCCGTACTCTGCGCTGTGCTCCTCGCAGTCCTCTTCACCCTGATAGAAGATCACGCCCTTAAGGGACAGGGGAACCAGCCTCAGGATCATCGTGCTGAACAATGCTCCCGGACGTCTCGGGTCGGAAGGTCCCGGCGGAGGCGGCCACGGGAAATTGCCTATGACGCGTTCCCCCTCGAGATATGTGGCATACGGATTATCTTTAAGATAATCTCTCAGGCGCTTATCATATCTGGCACAGGCCCTGCCGTATTCTTCGAGTTCGGCTTCATAGCTCGCGCGCGTCTTGCCCTTCGATTCGGCATCATAAGCATCGAGATATCTCCGGCCTTCCTGTGTTCTCGAGAGCGATTCGGCGCTCTGCCAGCAGGATACGGATGTACCTCCGAGATAACATCCGATGATGCCGATATGAACATCATTCTTCCTGGAATGCTTCTTCATATAAGTACGGAGCGTCTTGGCAAAATAATATCCGATACCGGTGACATCCGCGCAGTTCTTCAGATCCAAGACCTTCCACTCGGTCGCATCTTCATCCGCTCTCTGCTGCGCGTCACAGTCACCTGCCGCGGGAACATTATAGAAATGGATACAATCCTTGGGGCATCTGACCATCTCAGCCTTGGCACCCTCGGATCTGCCGAGCGGATACTCGATATTGCTCTGCCCCGATGCGAGCCAGATATCTCCCATAAATACACCGGATAACCTTACGGAATCCTTGCCGGACTTGACATCGATCGCGTAAGGGCCGCCTGCGGGAAGAGACTCCAAGGAAACGATGAAGAATCCACCGTCATATATCTCGTCCGTCTCGCCTGTCCTTATGGTATTGCCGTCATGATCGACGATCTTTGCCGCGACAGGAGCAGTGCTCCCGGGGGCGACCTCGCCGAAGATCCTGATCTCCTTGTCCCGCTGAAGCACCATATTATCTTTGAAAACGCCGTTTAATCTGATTGCCATTACCAAGGTCCTTCCGGGAAACTTACCTAACTATTATACAACGTTAAGCCCCTGCTTAGTAGTGGCGATTCCTCGGCAATCCGTTCACGTTACAGGTTCTCGACGCGCCACTCCATATAATCGTCGTAGGACATTCTCTTGTCGATTATCCCGTCAGGCACGATCTCGATTATGCGGTTAGCGACCGTGTTTACAAGCTCTCTGTCGTGTGAATAGAACACGATAGAGCCCGGGAACTTCTTTATGCCTTCGTTAAGTGCCGTAATGGCTTCGAGATCCAGGTGGTTCGTCGGATCGTCAAAGATCAGGACATTGGCACCGACCATCATCTGGCGGCTCAACATACAGCGGACCTTCTCGCCTCCTGACAGGACAGAAGCTTTCTTGAGAGCCTCATCGCCGGAGAAGAGCATTCTTCCCAGAAAGCCTCTTACATAGCTCTCGGTCTGATCCTTGGAGAACTGCCTGAGCCAGTCGGTCAGCGGCAGATCACACCCGTCAAAGAATTCGGAATTATCCTTGGGCAGATATGATCTTGATGTGGTTACACCCCACTTGATCTCACCCTCGTACGAATCTTCCGGCACTGCCTCCGCGATTATGTCGAGGAGCTGTGTTATGGCGACCTCATCCTGCGAGATGATACCGATACGATCGCCCTTTTCCATAGTAAACGAGATGTTATTGAGTGTCGTGCGGCCGCTGGACTGAGCAGTAAGTCCGTTCACGAACAGAACGTCATTACCGATCTCGCGATCCTGCGCGAAAGCAATAAACGGATATCTTCTCGACGACTGCAGCACCTCCGGCAGTTCCATGTTCTCGAGGAGTTTCTTACGCGATGTAGCCTGGCGTGACTTCGAAGCATTGGCGGAGAACCTGGCGATAAACTCCTGAAGTTCCTTGCGGCGAGCCTCGATCTTCTTTGTCTGATCCTTGAGCTGACGGAGCGAGAGCTGAGTATACTCATACCAGAAGTCATAGTTTCCGGCAAAGAGCGTTACCTTGGCAAAATCGATATCCACGATATGCGTGCAGACCTTGTTCAGGAAGTGACGGTCATGCGATACGACCAGCACGCAGTTCTCATAATCCATCAGATAGTTCTCGAGCCAACGGCACGAATTAAGATCCAGGTGGTTCGTAGGCTCGTCGAGCAGCAGGTAATCGGGGCTTCCGAACAACGCCTGTGCGAGGAGCACCTTCACCTTCTGTCCTCCCGTTAAGTCCTTCATGGGCCTCTCGTAGAATTCCTCCCCGAGCCCCAGGCCCTGAAGAAGGATCTCCGCATTACTCTCGGCCGACCAGCCGTCGAGCTCGGCAAACTCGCCCTCGAGCTCACCGAGTTTGATCCCGTCATCGTCATTGAAGTCAGGCTTAGAATAGAGCGCTTCCTTCTCGCGCATGATCTCATAGAGCCTCTTATGACCCATAATGACCGTATCTCTTACGGAATATTCGTCATATTTGAAGTGATCCTGCTCGAGGACTGCCAGCCGCTCGTTCTTCGGGATGTTGACAAAGCCCTTCTGCGGCTCGATCTCCCCGGATATGATCTTCAGGAATGTGGACTTGCCGGCACCGTTGGCACCGATGATGCCGTAGCAGCAGCCCTTATTGAAGGTTATATTTACATTTTCGAAAAGCTTACGCGCGCCGTAGCGCAGTCCGACATTGGAAACGTCTATCATAATTACCCATTACCTCATATATCTTCTTCAAAACAAACATATGAGACTATAAGCAATAATCCGCATGATTGCAAGTATCGCGGGCTCGTCAAAATGACTGTTTCGTTGACATTGGCAGCTCCGCAAAGGATAATCTAAGTTATAATCCATAGAAAGTGGAGGTACGGATATGAAGACGGCAAAGGAATTGTTCACAAGGATACAGTCTGATGAGGCTTTCGCCAAGGAGTTCGGTGATAAGCTCCGCGAGAGGAAACAGGCAGGTTCAACAAGTCAGTACGATACACTTATCCCCGTAGCAGCCGAATACGGTTACGAGGTAACAGAGTCTCAGATCGATGCCATTAGCAACGGGATCGAGGATGAACTCAGTGAAGAGGAACTCGGAAAGGTTGCCGGAGGAACATCTTGCCTGACTGCGCTCACATTCGTACTCACAGCTTCGGCCTTCTATACCGCTGTTGAGACTATACTCATCTCGATCGACGAGCTCGCCAAATGATCAACTTCTGCAACGTACACTGACAGGATCAGTTACCGAGTATTCTCCTTGCGTCATCGGAGTCACCGTCAACTGCGGGGACTGCTTCGACCGGTTCTTCAGGAGCTTCAGCCATATCTCCTATCTCCGTCGTGATCGCAACAGGAGCATCGGGGGTTGCCTGTACACCCTCAGCAGCAGGCTCGGAAGGGATCAGCGGTGCAACATCATCACTCGGTACGATTCCTGCTACCGGAGCACCGGTATTATCGCCCAGAGTTATAGGATCATACATATTGGATCCTGCAGGAGCATAAGGGTGTGACAGTTCGTATTCCGAGGGAACATAGGAGAACTTGTTCTCAAGCCATATTATCCAGTAGGTCGGAACGATCTTGGACATGACATGCAGAGCCTTCTGCGAGAATCCGTATACCAAAAGATGACGGCCGCGGCGAGATGCCTTGAGAGACTTACGGGCAAGCTTGACCGGGTCAGCTGCCACAACTGCACGGAATCCGGAGAATTCGGACTGCTTACCGTCGGTCGCAAGGCTCTGGAATTCAGTCTTTACGGGACCGGGGCATACAGTAGTAACCGCTATATGATATCTCATGAGCTCGATGTCGATCGCTCTGGAGAAAGATACGACATAAGCCTTGGATGCCGCATAAGCAGCGAATCCGGGCTGCGGTGTAAATGCCGCAGAAGAAGCGATGTTGATGATACGCGGACCGTCTCCGCGTTTGAAGATCGGCAGTCTGTCGATCATATAAGGCAGGCACATGCAGACCATCTTAGACAGACATGTGCAATTGATGTCGACAGTATCCTCTATAACCTGAGCGTCCTTATCCTCGACCAGACCGCGCTTGCCGATACCGGCACAGTTGACGATGAGTCCGACTCTGATATCATCTGCCGCCTCAGCGAGACGCTCCTCAAGGACCTTCATATCAGAAGGTTCGGCAAGATCTATGGGAAGTACAACGATCCTCTCGGGGTCAAGTTCGTCTCTGAGCTTATTGAGCCTGTCCTCTCTCCTGGCGATTATCCATATCTCCTGGAAAGGAATGCTTCCGTAAACACTCCGTTCGTTGACTATCTCCCTGACGAAAGCCTCTCCTATACCGGAAGACGCTCCTGTTACGATCGCTATATTACGCATCTTATCCTCCTGTATCCGACCTCAGATCCGACCGGT
>OMQY01000038.1 GCA_900313405.1 uncultured Eubacteriales bacterium | reverse complement strand
TCTCCTACTGATGAGGCGCCGTTCAATCTGAGCAAGCTGATACGAGAACCGCTCGTTGTCCATGAGACGCGTAAGATATCGTCGCTCTTCGCGGAGATGAAGACGTGCGGAATGCAGATGGCCGTAATACTTGATGAGTACGGCGGAACGATGGGTATCTGCACCATAGAGGACATGCTCGAGGAGCTTGTCGGCAACATCACCGATGAATTCGACGATGAGGAACAGGACGTGATCAGGCTGAGCAACGGAGATGTTATCGTTGCCGGCGACACGACCATGAGCGATCTGGAGGACATCCTCGATATGGAACTTCTCGAGGATGATTCCGAATATGACACCATAGCGGGACTTGTCGTTCAGCTGCTCGACCGCGTTCCCGAGGAGCGCGAAAAGCCTGTCGTTACCTACAAGGGACTGCAGATCCGTGTCCTGTCTGTTCAGGAAAGATGGATATCCCGCGTAATGATCCACGTCCTTCCGAAGCCGGAGCCGGAGGAAGGTGAAGGCAAGGATAAGGCCGATGAGTAAGTTTGATGCGGTCTACTACGATTTTGACGGGACACTCGCTGATTCCATTCCGGTCATACTCAAGTGTTTCCGCCTCGCATATGAGAACTTGACGGGAAAGTGCGACAGATCCGATGAGGAACTCATGACCTTTATCGGCAAGCCTCTCGAGGCGACCTTTGAGATGCACGGTCCCGATATGGCGGCAAGGCTTACGGATGAATACTTAAGAGTTAATGAGCAGATGTTAAGAGACGATGCGATCGATCTGTTCCCGAATATAAAGGAAGATCTGATGTATCTTAAGAGCCTCGGTATCAGGCAGGGGATACTGACCTCCAAGCGCCGGGTGTCATGCATGACAACGGTGGAACTCAAGGGGATGGAGAAGATCTTCGATGCATATGTCTTCAAGGAAGACTCGACGAAGCACAAGCCCGACGGGGAGCCGCTTAAGGTTGCCGCAGCCAAGTTGGGGCTGCCGGATGCTTCCCGTATCCTTTACGTCGGAGATGCCGTGCCGGACCTGCTCTGCGCGAGAAATGCCGGATCCGGATTCGCACTCGTAGACTGGACGAAGATGGATATGGGAGAGTACTCGGACGACCCCCGGATATACAGGATAAAGTCATTAAGGGACATTTCTTGCATTATCAGAGAGGGCGAATTATAATATACATTGCTTTTTTGCAGGATTAGACAAAGGAAGGTTATCCAGATGGCAAGTTCTGATAAGTTGAATAAGGGAAGGAAGATCGCCAAGCGCAATAAGATCATCGTAGGTCTTATCATCGCGGCATGTATCCTGATCACAGCAGGTTACATCATTAGGATCACGGGTCTTCTGCCCAAGACATTGACAGCAGTCAAGATCATCGAGACTGACGAGAACGGTAAGAAGAAGACTATACACAAGGCTTCTGTTCTCGAGACGCAGTTCCACTTCAGAGAAGTATATAATGCGAATGCTTATTTATATATGTATGGATACGGAGTTACGGACTTCGACGATGTTGCTGATCCCGAGACAGGTAAGACATACAATGAGATGATGTACGATCAGGCTGCAAGCGAGATCATGAATATCGCCGTTATGGACAGACAGATCGACAGTTTTGATGCATTCTATTCCGCAGCTGACCGCTTCACGGACATCTCCATCGATCATGTTCGCGATCAGGCTGACGAGAAAAACTGGACAGCAGACAGACTTCTCCAGAGCACATACGGAACAGGTATGACAGTCAACCAGTATCGTAAATTCCTCGAGCAGGAGATCCGTGTTCAGGAATTCGAGGCATACATCAACCAGTTCGAGTATATGCCCACTGAAGAAGCCATGATGGCTGCATATAACAGCAACCCCACGGTTTACGATAAGGTAGAGTTCGCTTCTTATTATTTCCCTTATGAGCTTGATGAGGACGGTAATGTTACCGATACGCAGGAGGCACTTGATGCCGCTAACGATGTCATCGATGCAGTAGCTGACGGCGATTCCTTCAGGGATGCGGTCATCGCATATCTGCTCGAGGATGAGGAAGCCAACGCATCCAAGCTCGCTGCCTTCGGATATACAACCGACGAGAATGATGAGCTTGTAGCTCCCGAGGAAGAGAATGAGTCTGATCCTACAGCTCAGACATTCACATACAGTGAAGCCGAGACATATAAGTTCGAGGAATTCCTTTATGCCGAGGACAGGGAAGAGGGCGATACGATCATTATCGAGGCTGATAACGGCGCATACGCTCTTTGCTTCGGAAGCAGAGGCGCTGATGATGAGACAACGATCTCCTACAGGATCTGCAACCTCGCTACAGGCGTGTCCACTGCTACTGATTCCGAAGAAGACATCCTCGAGGCTCTTGACGAGACTATCGCCGAGGCACAGGCTCTTACGGCCACAACAATGACCCCCGCCGAGTTCTCCAAGCTCGTTAAGGACAACACCGACGATACGGATGATATCATCGACGGCGGTTACAACGAGGGTGTAACGGCAGCTACCTTTGAGAATGCAACAGGCGCACAGCAGGAATTCGGCGAGTGGCTCATGGATCCCGCACGTAAGGTAGGCGATGTAACGATCATCGTATCCGACGACAGAAGCTACGTATCCATCTACTACTTCAACAGTTCTGTTCCCGCTTGGATGTATACGGCTCAGCTCGAAGCAAGGACAACGGCATATAATTCCTGGACATCCGGACTTCTTGCCAATGTTTCTTACACCATCTCCTACAAGATGATGGACAGATTCATCTACTGATACAGTTGATCACGGGGTCGTTCCGGTACCGGGACGGCCCCTCATTTTTTTGTTGACAACTCTTGACACGGTGCGTATAATCTTATAATGCGTCGTAATGTGGAGGGGTGTGCGCGCCTGCTCCGCTTGACGAAAATAGCTTTTTGTGGTATGTCATAAAGCTATTTTACCAAATAAGCCGCTCAGACCAGCGTCTGAAGCATGTTCAAGAGGTGATTTGATAATGGTGCATTCCGTCAAACAGGGCAAGACCGAGCGTATGTCCTACTCTCGTATCAACGAGGTAATCGAGGTACCAAATCTCATCGAGATCCAAAAGAATTCTTATAATTGGTTCCTGGATGAGGGTATTCAGCAGATCTTTCAGGAGGTGTCTCCTGTAACCGATTCTCAGGGTATCTGGGAAGTTTATTTTCTCGATAAAGAGTTTAATCCGGATGAACCGATATGCAGCCTTGATGAGTGCCGCGAGAAGGACAGCAACTACGCAGCTCATCTTAAGATAAAGCTCCGTCTGCGCAACACAGAGACAGGTGAGAGCAAAGAGCAGGAAGCCTATGTAGGCGAATTCCCCATCATGACAGAACACGGCACATTCGTTATCAACGGTGCCGAGCGAGTTATAATCAGCCAGATCGTTCGTTCCCCCGGAGCCTACTTCGGTACGGAGAAGGGTAAGAGAGGTGAAGATCTCGGTACATCACAGATCATTCCTAACAGAGGCGCATGGCTCGAGCTCGAAGAAGACGAGAACGAAGTCATCAGCGTTCGTGTAGACCGTACGCGTAAGTTCCCTTTGACGATCTTCCTGCGTGCATTGGGTCTCGCTACTAACGAGCAGATCATCGAGACATTCGGTGACGAGGAGTCTCTCCGCATCACACTGGAGAAGGATTCATGCAAGTCTTCCGAGGATGCTCTGGTCGCTTTCTATTCCAAGGTACGTCCCGGTGACCCCGCTTCCGCTGAGGTAGCGAAGGTCCACCTTAACAACCTCTTCTTCGACCCCAGACGTTACGATCTGGCTCGGGTAGGTATCTATAAGATCAACAAGAAGCTCGGTCTCGCATCGAGGATCGCAGGCCACAAGGCAGCTGAGGACATCGTTACTGAAGACGGTGAGCTCCTGCTTGCCAAGGATACGATCATTACTTCCGAGAAGGCTCTCGAGATCGAGGATTCCGGTATCACATCCGTTATGGTCTTCCCTATCAGGAAGGTCGGTGATACTCAGGAAGTATCCACTGTAGCTCATAAGGTAGTAGGTAACGGAAGAGTCGACTGCGACAAGTACATCCGTGCAAGCTTTGCTGCCAAGGATCTGAAGGGCTTCGACATCGCTAACACACCCATCAACGAGCGTGTTCGTGTCAGCGTCCTCAGAGAGATCATCGAAGATGTCCGCGCCAACTACAAGAAGAGCGAGTACGCTAAGGAACTCGGCTACGCCCTCGACGAGAGAAGAGGCGAGCTGATGCCGAAGAACCTCGTAGTTGACGATATCTATGCCATGGTATCCTACTTCATCGGTCTGAAGTTCGGTATCGGTTCCAGAGATAATATCGACCACCTCGGCAACAGAAGGATCCGTTCTGTCGGAGAGCTCCTTCAGAACCAGATGCGTCAGGGCATGGCCCGTGTCGAGAAGAACATCCGTGAGAGAATGGCTTCTATTGATGATAAGGAGTCAGAGAAGGTTACGGCAGCATCCCTCGTTAATACGAGACCTCTGTCCGCAGCATTCCGTGAGTTCTTCGGTTCTTCCCAGCTGTCACAGTTCGGTGACCAGCAGAACCCCCTGGCTGAGCTGACACACAAGAGAAGACTGTCTGCCTTGGGTCCCGGTGGTCTTTCCAGAGACCGTGCTTCCTTCGAAGTCCGTGATATTCACTCTTCGCACTACGGAAGAATGTGTCCTATCGAGACGCCTGAAGGCCCGAACATCGGTTTTATCACTTCGCTTGCTACATATGCAAGAGTCAACAAGTACGGATTTATCGAGACACCTTACCGCCGTTACGACAAGGAGAAGGGTATCGTTACTTCCGAAGTAAGATACATGACAGCTGATGAGGAGGATCTCTACAATATCGCTCAGGCTAACGAGCCTCTCGACGATGAGGGACACTTCACAGGCAAGAAGGTCGTATGCAGACACCTCGATGAGTTCCTGCAGCTCGAGCCTTCACGTATCGATTACATGGACGTATCTCCTAAGCAGCTCGTATCCGTATCCACGAGCCTTATCCCGTTCCTGGGCAACGACGATGCTAACCGTGCTCTCATGGGCTCGAACATGCAGCGTCAGGCAGTACCGCTCATCAAGCCGGATGCACCTATCATCGGTACCGGTATGGAGTA
>OMQY01000238.1 GCA_900313405.1 uncultured Eubacteriales bacterium | reverse complement strand
TCTTAAACAGGCAGATTCCTTCAACCTTCTCATAGAACTTCTCTTCCTTCATCATGCCGTATTTAACAAAGACAGATATGTCTGACCAGTAGCTCTCATAGGATCCACGGTCCTTCTTAAAGAGTTCTCCGAGCTTATCGGATACCTTTTTGATTATGTGACCGGAGAGCTTCTTAACGTAATCATCCTGCTGAAGAGCAGATCTCGATACATTAAGAGGCAGATCGGAACAGTCAAGACAGCCCTGAAGCAGGAAGAGAAAATCAGGGATGATCTCTTCGATATTATCTGCAACAAAGACCTGATGATTGTAGATCTTGATCCTTCCCTCGAGGGACTGATATACATTATCAGTCTTGGGGAAATAGAGTATTCCCTGTAAAGTAAACGGATAATCCATATTGAGATGGATCCAGAACAGAGGGTCTCTTCCGTCATTAAAAACGCTGTGGTAGAAGCTGATATAGTCTTTATCCTCACATTCAGAGGGCTTCTTAAGCCATAACGGCTCCTTATTATTGATCGGAACATAGGGCATATCGTTGGGCTTAAACTCTTCACCCTTCTCGAGAGCTTCCTTACGCCTCTTCTCCTCTGCTTCCTCGTGAAGTCTGTCAGCTTTCTTATCAACAAAGTAAATATCAGCGGGTACAAAGGAGCAATACTTGCGCAGTGTCATCCTTACCGTTGCTGAATCAAAGATCTCCTTGGCTTCATCCGAGAATTCGAGCGTGATCGAAGTACCTCTGCCTTCTCTATCGGAATCTGATAATTCATAATCCATACCGTCTTCGGAGATCCATCTTACGGCCTGCTCACCGTCAATATAACTCTTAGTATCGATGGTAACCTTATCAGCGACCATAAATGCTGAATAGAATCCGAGACCGAAGTGACCGATTATGCCGGACTTATCCGTTGACTGTTCCTGATACTTGGTTACAAAGTCCATTGCACCGGAGAAAGCGATCTGATTAATGTATTTCTCAACCTCTTCCGCTGTCATACCGATACCGTTATCTTCAAATACGATCGTCTTGGAATCGTCATCGAAAATCACATTAATCTTGTATTCTTCATTCTCAGGTGCCTGAGCCTGACCTAACTGAACAAGCCTCTTAAACTTAGCAATGGCATCAGCACAGTTTGAGACTAACTCTCTTATAAAGATGTCCCGATCAGAATATAGCCATTGTCTTATTACCGGAAAAATGTTCTCGGTCGTAACCGACACTTTACCGCTCTTCTTTTCCATTTATATCGCCTCCAATTAAATGTTATAGCCGTGTTTAGCCCGTGAGATATATTGCTCCGTGGCCGTATTATAGGAATCGGCGATCCTGCGGAGAAGCAGATTATCGCCTGAATCAAAAATCACATCGTCGACCATTCTGACAGGCAGAATGTCAAAAGGTGTACTGGATACAAATATGGCAACTTGAGAAGTCTTCTTAAGTTCTTTAAGTTCGTTCAAAGTAAAAGTACCAATACTGAGTGCGGCTTCTGATGCCTTGAGGGAATCCAGTACCCGGTTACGTGTTATACCGATAAGGATCTTGTCATCCGGGGCCGAATAGACCGTATCATTTACGATAACAAAGAGATTAGACTTAGATCCCTCATAAAGCTTATTATCCCTGTCTGTAAGCAGCACTTCATACGGAACCCCTTCAGGTCCTTCCTTGGCAAAAGTCTCTGCAACAGCCTTTTTATAGTCGCCTCTGAACACCTTGATATTCGGATCTACCCTTTCCCAGTTAAGGATAGAAGTCACTATACCGTTACGGGAAAGCTCTTTTGACGGGATATTTGCTTCACAAATATGGATCAGCAAATGATTGGCAGTAAGAACTATCCTCAGATTGCCGGAATCAGTATTATATCCGCAATTATCAAGAAAATAGATGCAGGCATCGAGTATCGCCTTCTTATTCACTTCGAATGCTTCAATTCCCTTTACAGAGCGCTCGAGCCTCGCGAGATGGTCCTCGACGTAAAGCATAACAGAATCTTTAAGCCTGATCGTCTCGTAATAAGTAACATCATCAGTAGGTTCCCGTAAAGCCAATGCTTTACGGGAACCGGCCGAGATCAATTCTCCATCATAATAATAAGTGTCACCGAGGGCACTCTCGATCATTGGATATGACATCAGATCACCTTCTGATCAATACTTAAGAAGGTGGATCTTCCCGATTATAGGAAGTTCCTTAGCATTACCGTTATAAGTATTAACGATTCCTATGATCATAAGGATAAACCAGCAGAGACCTGCGACAGAACTGAGGATAATGCCGACGATCCTGACACCCGGGATGAGACCGAGGATACCGAAGACGATAGAACAGCAAACCTCACATACAAAGAGCGTAAATCCCTGGCTTGTATGAAATCTTGTATAACGAGAATTCTTATCGCCTGCAAACATAGGAATAAGAACAAGGATACCGATATAACAAAGGATACAGAACAGACGATTCTTATCAACATCCATGCTGTCCTGCTGAGCTGTGTAATCAGCAGTATTATTGAGTTCATTCAATTTCTGGTTAAAGTCAGACATAAGAAATACCTTCTTTCTTTATTTGCACACTAATTGTATATTTTTCGATCAGATCATACAAGGGTTTATAAATGTAGAAATATACAAATAATTAATATACTTATATTCAAATTTGGGCTTGTACTTTGATCATGCTGTTATAAAATAAAAATTGTTGTTGACGAGTCAATGACTCAAGTGTATATTTGTATTGTTTATACAAGATATTGCATAATTATTCATTCGGAGGTGCCCTATGGCTAAAGAAAAATTTTTACTTGCTTATTCCTGTGGTCTTGATACATCTATCATCATTCCCTGGCTTCTCGAGAACTATGATTGCGAAGTTATCGCTATGGCCGGCGAAGTCGGAATCGGCGTTGACGAAGAATTCCTTAAGGAGAAGGCTCTTAAGTGTGGTGCTTCCAAGTGCTATGTAGAGGATATCTCCGAAGAGTTCATTACTGATTATATCTACCCTACACTTAAGGCTAATGCTGTATATGAAGGCAAGTACCTTCTCGGAACTTCTTTCGCACGTCCCGTTATCGCCAAGAAGATGGTTGAGATCGCTCGTAAGGAAGGCTGCACAACTATCGTTCACGGTGCTACCGGTAAGGGTAACGACCAGGTAAGGTTCGAGCTTACGATCAAGGCTCTCGCTCCTGAGATGAAGATCCTCGCTCCCTGGCGTGTATGGGACATCAAGTCCAGGTCTGAGGAAGTTGATTATGCCGAGGCTCGTGGTATTCCGGTTCCTGTTACTAAGGAGAACAACTACTCCAAGGATGAGAATCTCTGGCAC
>OMQY01000113.1 GCA_900313405.1 uncultured Eubacteriales bacterium | reverse complement strand
TATAATCATTGAGGTTAAAAAGGTTACGGTTCGTCTGCCAGAGCCTGATATCATCCTCTTCCTTATGGAATTCGAACGGAGCTACGGTAAAGTAGTCATCAAGATCTGCAATGGAAATACAATTATATGTATCGAAAAGATAACTCAGCTCCAGACACAGCGAATTCAACTTGTCATCATCAAGGCCCGCATTGGTGATCATAACCGTATTGACCTGCTCGGATCCTGCCAGGACAACGCCGTTACGATCAACTATATCACCTCTCGGAGCACTGACCGTATACTGTCTGGAAACACCTTCTGACGATGCAGAGATAGTCTTCTGATATCCGGAGAACTGCAATGCAGCCGTTCTGAAGAGTATGACGGCACCGACGATACAGAATAAAAGGCTCAGAATAAAATACCTGTTGGAAATGATCCTGCTCAGGTAATAGAAGATACTGTGTTTCTCTTCTCTCTTAAGGGGTTTCAGATCGTCAGCCATGTATTACCCCCGATCTCCTCTTTATCGAGATACGGATTAACACCCTTTTTATATGGTCCTGCAAAACGGAGCAGGAATATCATCGGAACAGTGATGATAAGGTTCAGCATAAGCTGAGGTAGTATGGAATCCGTAATGATCGTACCGACGCTCAAGCCATAAGAATTAGATGAAGTAGCACTTGTCCACAAAGACGCGATAATATGCCCGCTGATCTTATATATGAGCGTACAGGCGGCCGTAGCCAGGAAGGCAAACGTAAGATTACGATGCATTCTTCTGGTAAAGAAGGACGAAGATACGGCAGCTGCAAGGAACAGGACGAGCATTCCTATCCCGACTGTTCTGGCGGTCTTACCGTCAAGCCCGATAAATGCCGGGCCTGCAAAGTAATCTCTGAACAGTCCGGTGATCAGTCCTACGACAGCTCCGTCGGCAAAACCGAAGAAGTATCCTGTCATGACAACAAATACAAACATGAGATCCGCAATCTGCCCTCTGAAAGATATGGCTCGCGGAAACGTTACCTGAAACGATGTCAGGAGCAATATGTATACTGCGTATACGATGACCTTACGGATGAGGACTTTTCGATCCATATAAACCTCCTCATCCCTGCTCGTTCTCTTCTGTGGAAGAGGGAACGTCAGACTCTTCAGCCTCCTCTTCCCATTCATCGATAAGCGAATACGGGATCATGACAAATACATCATTAAGTGAAGATATATCGGCATAGGGGCGCAAAGTAGCCGTGATCGCGATCGGATTACTGTAATCAACACTCTCGATAACTCCGATCGGGATTCCCTGAGGGAACAGACCTCCGTCACCTGACGTAACGATCTCAGCTCCGACTTCAAGTATCTCATTCTCGGAGATCCCGGTAACCAGACACAGTCCTTCAGCCTTAAGAGCAGCGTCACCTGAGACCGTAACGCCGATACCGTTGACCTCATTGACCTTGCCGCTTACGACAAATCCCTCGTGCAGGAGCGGAAGGACCGTACTGTCATTCTCTTCCAACTCGATGACACGTCCTATAAGGTTCGTCTCTACGTCGACAACGGCGAAGGAATCGCCTTCAGGCATAGAAACGCCGTCTGTCGTGCCGAGACCGATACGAACGACTGCAAACCATTCGTCGGCTTCACGCGACAGTACGGACGCGCCATAGATATCATAATTACTGAATGTATCTCTGATATGGAATGCTTCACGAAGCTCTTCATACTTGATACCGGCTTCTTCATACTGTGTCAGCTGATAACGGAGCCTCGCGATCTCGTCATGAAGTTCCTCATTCTCTTCCCTGATCGCCATACCGTCTGTTACGGCAGCCCAGAAGTCTGATGCCTTATTTCCGACAAACTTTACGCCGCGCTGAGCCGGAGATGCGACCGAACCGATCGATCTTAAGCCTTTACGCAGAGGGCTTCCGGGGAGCGCACCTATGACTATCACGGCCAATAACAGCAGTGATACAAGGGCAACCATAAACCATTTGCTGGTAAGAAGACGCTTCAATTGTCATCCCTTCCGATTATCAGGCATTCTTGCCGCAGCACTTCTTATACTTCTTACCGGAACCGCAGGGGCAGGGATCGTTACGTCCGATGATCTGGGCGTGAGCGATATTAGCCTCGCGATACTCTCTTGTGATCTCAGCCATTTTGTCTTCAGCCAGGACCTTCTTCCATGCGGGCAGCTCGAAAAGCCACTTGGCCTTGGCATCGCGCATGTTGTAATAGAGTTTCTCGTAATCGAATTCGATATCGATCTCAGTGTCGTCATCTACGTGCTCTACATCGATCTCATTCTTAAGGCTCGTCTGAGCGCCGTCAAGGAATCCGACGAAGATATCCATAGTATCCTTGTTGAAGCCGAGCTTTCTGGCGAGTTCCGAAGCCTTGCCCTTACGGAATTCCTCATTATCGGGATAAGCAGACAGGATCTTGTCATAAGCATCTCTCTCCATCGTGTAATAGAGATTGATGTACTGTGTGTACTCCTGCTGATTGTTGATCGTCTCGGACCTGTTCATCCATGTCTCATAATAACTCATATCATTCACCTCGTTTATTGATCTCTCATGCCTCGAGCTTGGCAGCTATGGCCTTGAGGAAGTCTTCTGTGTTGACAACGTTCTTTTTGGGAACATTGATAAGGTTCTTAAGGTCTCCAGTTATCGTACCCTCTTCGATAGTCTCGATAGATGCCTTCTCGAGCTTATCAGCGAAAGCGGCAAGCTCATCGTTACCGTCAAGCTGTCCTCTCTTACGAAGCGCACCTGTCCATGCGAACAGCGTAGCCATCGGGTTAGTGGATGTAGCCTCACCCTTAAGGTACTTGTAGTAATG
>OMQY01000077.1 GCA_900313405.1 uncultured Eubacteriales bacterium | reverse complement strand
GATCCCAATCCCGAGTATGATACGGATCCGGGAAGTGACACGGAAGATAAGATATTCCTCCTGAGTATAGAAGAGGTTAGAGAATACTATCGGGACGATGTGTCTCGTCAGTGCCTGTACCACGGTCTCGATGAGAATTACTGGTGGTGGCTGAGGTCCCCCGGCAGATCCCCGAGCTATGCCGCCCGGGTCAGAAGTGACGGAACCGTGGATTGTCTCGGCTATATGGTAGAGAACCGGCACGCAGGCTCGGGAGTCAGGCCCGTAATTCGGGTATCGGTCAGCTGAGTGTTTAATTCTCGAATCCGCCAAAGCCGCATGTGAAAAAGGTCGCCTCTCCGAGACGACCTCTTGAATGTACTGATACGTGTAATCTCTTACGGCAGATCCTGGATCTCGGATAATCCCGTGTTGTTGAACGAATAAGTATATTCGGTCATCATCTCGTTTATGAAGGCCTGATAGTTATTCATGCGGATGAAGCTGTTTACCCTGTCATACCATTCCTCGTTCTCTGAGATGGAGATCAGATATACGATGTAGTATCCGCTCTCGGTCTCAAGGAATACTTTATCGCCTGCGACACGGGCGTCTGAGAAGATCCAGCTTCCGAGGATGCCGTCATACTTGCCGGGATATGTATCGTTGCTGTGCGTAACGCTCAATGCACCGCTTAAGATCTGATCGTTATAGATGTTCTCGATCTCCATCATGTCACGCTCGGAATTGGCATTCTCGTAGATCTCCTGAGCGAGCATCTGAGCCTCCGTGATCGGGAGCCCGGGAGCACCTTCCTCCATCTGGATCGGGATATATGCGAATCTTACGTCACGAAGCGGAACTCTCTGTCTGTCGCGCGATACGAAGACCAGGATGATGGGGAAGCCGTCATCGTCGGTATAGATATTGGAATCACCGGGAACTCTTTCCGGGTCGAAAAGCCAGTCTCTGAAGTCGGAATGCGTGAAATCGGCATATCTTACGTCACTGACGAGTGTGGAATCAGGCTCTGCCAGAACGGATTGTGCTTCTCCGGAGAAGTACTGCGATGCGATCTGCTCGAAGGTCGACGGATCATGACCCATCTCCTCGATTATCTGTTGGGCATGGAGATTAGCCGTATCGATAAAGGCCTGATCTCTCTGCTCATAAGTGATGCGGAGGAGCTTGTAGTTGACTACATCATAAGATGTGCGGTCAGCCTGATATGCAGCCTCGGCCTGCTCGTCGGAAGCCGAGAGCTCTTCGAGCTTGGCTCCGGAAGCGTAATCTTCCGTAAAGTACTTCTTCGCGAGCGTATTAACGACTGTCTGCTGATTGACTTGATTACCGAAGACACCCTTGATATATGTGTCGAGGGACACACCGATCTCGTCAGCCTTGCCTGAGAGCCAGTCGATATAGGCATTGGCGAGAACATAATGATCCTCTTCGATGCTGTATCCGTGAGCTCTGGCATCATCATAGAGGATCTGTGTCGTCCTCATCTCCTGAGCTGTCAGATCAAGAAAATACTCTCTGTTTGTCGCATATGCCGGATCGTCTGCAGGTGCTTCGAGCATTGCAGGTGTATCCGCAGCGAAGATATCCACACCGTTGTCGATAAGCAGATAATGATACATGAAGCTGAACTCGGCACTGCTGACATCAGAACCGTTGATGGT
This sequence comes from uncultured Eubacteriales bacterium, assembly GCA_900313405.1. The sequence goes on along the minus strand of OMQY01000077.1, from coordinate 4,639 downwards.
CAGAGGGCTGTTGAGCTTGTCACGGTAGCCCGCTTCGTAGAATATCGAAGCAGCGACAGCGATCGTCACCACGATTATCGCACAGATAAGGAAAACGAATCCGCGGCTCTTACGAAGACCCTTCTTGACCGGAACTTCCGTATCTTCGGGATAATCCTTCTTATTGTCCGACATATCAAGGACGATGGGCTCGATATCGTTGGGCGTGAACTTGGTAGTATCGCTTGTTGCCTTGGCAGCCTTCTTTACTACTTCATCGTCATCGTCAATATCGATACTGTTGTCTCCGATAAGGAGATCAGGATCTATCTTCTCGAGATCTGAAAGTACCGTACGGCTCTCTTCCTCGGGTCCTTCTGCGTCAGAGCCTTCTTCGGGAACATCAAAAGATCCGGAAGATCCCTGATCCTCCATTCCGTCGGTTATAGTTGCCTCTTCCGCGATCTTATCCTCTGCGGCAGCATCAGTCTCTGTGCCGAAGGGGTCGATATTCTCCGGATTTACGGGTTCCCGGGCGATAGCGGGCATTCTTACTTTCTTCTTATCACCGTGCTTTTTCACTATAGATCCTCCTCCCTTGGGACTACCAGAGTGACGGCATCGTGTATGCATTCTACCTTAATGGGAAGTGCAGGACCTTCCTCACCGTCGATGTCGACGATTATCGGGCTGTCTCCGTTAGACGAGATCTCCAGTTTGTCCGTCTGAAAGTATATCACTCTGTCGTTATTGATATGATCACCTACAAGGAAATTTCCGACCAGAGGCATGAAGTCTCCGGCATCCAGTTTCTTCAGGATAAGAACGTCGAGCTTGCCGTCCGTCAGATCGGCCTTCTTCATAAGCTTACGGAAGCCGCCTACGCTCTTGGTATTTGATATGAGGAACATTACGATGTCCTCATTGTATTCGGCGGTCTCCGTCTTGAACGATACCGGCAGAGTCCTTGATATGGCGGACAGGTCCTTGGCTGCCGATATCCAGTAAGCGGCAGGCCCGAAGACCGTCTTAAGATCCGATGGCACCTTATATGCAACATCAGTCAGAAGGCCCGCTGCCAGCACGTTAAGAAAATAACTGTCACCGGCTTTTCCGCAGTCGACCTTGAGCTTGGAAGGGTTCAGGAGCATCCTGGCGAACTCCGAAGGAGCAGTCGGGAGTCTGTTGATGGTGGCAAAATCATTGACCGTTCCTGATGTATAGATCGCAAGAGGGATATCTACGCCTGCGTTGAGCATACCCGTAACCACTTCATTGACGGTTCCGTCTCCGCCGACAGCGATAAGATAATCGTATTCGGACGGATCCGTCGCGGCAGCGAACCTTGTCGCATCGTTCTTGCCTGATGTGTAGTATATGTCGGCACGCTCCATCATGCCGAGAGAGACCAGATAGGCGAGCATGTCCTCAACGTTCAATCTGGCTGTCTCACGACCCGATGAAGGGTTCATGATGATCTTGAGCTTAAGTCCCATTTTCCATCTCCATATTATCGTTCATTATACTTTACCACACATTTCTTTTATTATTATTACGCTAATAAAGCGTAAATGAGGCATTTATGCTACAAATTATGCTATTATATGCTCTATGGAAAATGAGAGATCAGACATTAATATCGATACAGGCGTTGAATTCGCCGACACAGAGCCCGAATATCAGGTATCTGCGGAATATGTTCAACCGAGACGGAAGTTTACGGACAATCTGCCCGAGCAGATCCCGCTTCGCATCCTGGCTTTTCTTTTCCCCTTTCTGACGATAGTATCAGCCTTCGCGATAATGCAGGTCTATCCGATAGGGGACAGGACGATCCTTACGGTCGACTGTTATCACCAGTATGCCCCCTTCCTCTGCGAACTGCGTGAGAAGATAGTCAGCGGCAAATCGCTGTTCTATTCCTGGAACTGCGGCCTCGGCAACGAGTACTATGCGGCTTATGCGAATTATTCCGCGAGTCCGTTAAATCTGCTGTGCGTACTGTTTACCCCCAAGGCTATTCCCGTATTTATCGCTTTTATTACGGCTGTCCGTGCGGGACTTGCCTCATTCTTCATGTCGCTGTTCCTGTCAGAAGGAGACGGCAAGCGATATGATTACATAACTGTGATCTTCGGATGCACTTATGCTCTCTGCGGATGGTTCCTGACTGATTTCTGGAACATAATGTGGTGTGATGCGATGGTCATCCTGCCGCTTATATGTCTGGGCCTTCGCAGGCTCCTTAAAGAGGGAAGATTCGGACTCTATACTGCTTCTCTTGCTGTCTGCATAATGAGTAATTATTACACGGGATACTTTATATGTATCTTCCTGGTATTCTTTGCCCCGGCATTTTATTTCATGATAATGAAGCCTTCGGTCAAGGGGTTCTTCCGCAGTGTTGTGCGTTTTGCCGTCGGAAGTGTTACAGCCGGTCTGATCTCTTCCGTCGTAGTGATACCGACATATCTTATCCTTAAGAATTCCTCGGCTGTCGGGGACACGATGCCGAAGGAATGGAAGCTTACCGGCAATCTGTTTGACTTCATGGGAAGGCTCCTTGTTGCCGCCAACCCCAACATCCGTGACGGTATGGCCAACGTGTTCTGCGGATCTGTTACCGTCATCCTTGTGATATTGTTCTTTATGGCCCCGAAGGGCTCGTCTATTACTCTGAGACACAAGATCGGATGCGGCTTCATGCTGTTATTCCTGTATCTGAGCTTCTCTAACCGTACGCTGAACTTCATCTGGCACGGATTCCATTTCCCCAACCAGATCCCTTACAGACAGTCTTTCCTGATGTCGTTCGTCATGGTGTTTATGGCATTTATGACCATCAGGATAATCAGGCAGTATCAGCTCGGTACGATAAGTGCCGTAGTCGGAGGGGTACTCGCATATATCATCCTTTTCGAAAAGTTCGGAGGCGGTAACGAAGGATACATTCAGATAGCTCTGTCAGTGATCTTTGTCGCGCTTCAGGGTACTGTCCTCAGGATCATCAGGATCGGCAAGAGGAGGAACTCTTATATCTATGAGTACCTCATAACAATTACGATGTTTATCGAGATGTTTGTTACGGCCTGCGTCATGATATCGACGGTTGCCGAACATGAGGGATTCACGGGATATGATTTTTACGGCAAGAACAGGACTGCAGTAAGAGATTACGTAAGCATGACCGAGGGGACAGAAGGACACAATACTTTCGAGAGGACGGAACTGTTCCCGAATAATATCTGCGATATACAGTCCATCTACGACGTAAAGGGTCTGTCGATCTTCTCGTCGACTGCAAGAGAGAGTTTTATCAAGTATATGAGGAACTTCGGTTTCCATAACAACGGTATTAACGGACTTCGTAATAACGGTATCACACGGGTTACGGCAACGCTCCTCGGTGTCAGGAATCTGATCGCCATACAGGATACGCAGACTGTTCCGATCGTTTTCGATATGGAATATCAGGGTGACGGCATAACGGTATACGGTAATCCTGATGCACTGGCAGTAGGCTACATGGTCTCGGAGGAGATACTGGATTATATCCCTGAGAGCACTCTGCCGGATGTATTCGCCAAGACAAACAGCTGGGTCAGGAGCATGGGCGTCGATGCGGATGTATATCTGCCGATAAGCATAAGAGACAACGGCAGCACCAATATGACATTTAACGGTATAACAGCGAACGGAGTCGCATATACACCTATAAGCACTTCGGAAGCCGCAACTGCGACTGTAGTCGTTGAGGGGTCTCAGATCGGCGAGGAGATGTATATCTACGCCAATTCTTCCAAGGGCGGCCGCGTATCGATCAAATATGCCGACGAGAGCCGTAACAGGAACTTCGAGATAAGGAGCTACCAGACTATCTGTCTCGGAAGATACGACGGTACTCCGGTGACAGTGGAACTTACATATACAAAGCCGCAGACGGGTAAGATGCAGATCTACGCTTACGAACTGAATAACAGCGGATATCTTGCAATGCTCGATGAGCTGGCCGACGAACAGATCGAGGTCACTTATTATGATGAGACAAGCCTTAAGGGAACGGTCAATGTAATCGATGACGGACTGCTTCTCATGACGATCCAGTATACTGACGGCTTCACCGCATATGTTGACGGAGAGAAGGCGGAGATAGTACCTGTTTCCGATGCTCTTTGCGGTATCAGACTGACTTCGGGAACTCATACGGTCAAGCTTGAGTATAAGCCGGAGGGCTTTAATGCGTCGCTGTTAATGACGGGGGCAGGCATGATCGCATTTGTCGCCATTCTGACAGTGAGCGGCACTATGAGGAAGAGAGGGGATGCTGATGGATCTGTCCTCTGAATTAAGAGCAGGATTTGCTCGCCGTTGGAAGCAGGCGTCACGTAATATGCCGCTTCAGATTGTCCTGGCGTTTTTCCTTCCGGTGATCGCTTTCCTGATAGCGACCCGATTCGATCCTGCCGGATCTGCGGCGATCGCTTCGGTCGCAGCCAATGAGGCGGATGCGGTCGATACGTTGTCTTCGATGATCAGATCGGGGCATGTCTTGAGTAACGTGTCAGCGGTTAGAGAGATATTCGGCAGACACATGGATGTTTTCTTTATCGGGGCATTGCCTGTAGGAAAGATGTCAGTCGATGTATTCGCTTTCTCGGTG
>OMQY01000140.1 GCA_900313405.1 uncultured Eubacteriales bacterium | reverse complement strand
TATAACGGAACGCAATACATCCATAAAGTATGTTATCGAGGGAGATACGTTTGCAGCGGTTACCACAAAGGTATCGGAAGCCAAGGTACGCGAAAAGGAACGTAATTCCTATCCTTCATCTGATCTCACTTCAGAATACACTTTTGATAATTTCATAGTCGGAGATTGTAACCGTTTTGCCTATGCATCGGCTTTCTCGGTAGCCGAGAATCCCGGAATGAGACAGAAGAATCCCCTTTATCTGTGGGGTAATTCAGGACTGGGAAAGACTCATCTCATGAAGGCCATCGGATACAAAGTCAAGCAGCTTTTTCCTAATAAGAAGATCCTGTTCACCACATGTGAGGAATTCGTCAATGCCTATGTGTTCAGCTTAAAGAATGAGAATTATGAGAGTTTCAGGAATAAGTACAGAAACGTTGACGTGCTTCTCATCGATGATATCCAGTTTCTTATAAACAAGATCGAGACACAGAAGGAATTCTTCAATACGTTTGAGACACTGACTTCTTCGGGAAAACAGATAGTCATCACATGTGATAAATCCCCGAAGATGCTTCCTGAACTCGATCCCAGGCTTACTTCGAGATTCCAGAGCGGTACCCTGATGGATATCCAGCCGCCCGATTATGAGACGCGCAAAGCCATCTTTCTTAAGAATATGGAATCATCCGGCATTCATTTCAGTGATGATATCGTCGAGTATATATGCGAGAACGTAACGGACAACATAAGAGATCTTAACGGAGCTTTTAATACCCTGTCCTCTTATTATGTTCTGGAGAACGGAAATATAGACCTTGATATGGTCGTATCTAAGTTCTCACCCATCTTCTCACCCGGAAAGAAGAACATAATAACTGTCGAGACCGTAATAGATGCAGTATCCAAGTACTACGACATTGCCCCTGATAAGATGGTATCGAAGCTTAAATCCGCCGATATCGTCAATGCGAGATCTGTTGCCATGTATATATGCAGGGATCTTCTTGAGCTGCCTTTCGAGAAGATAGGCGAATCATTCGGAGGCAAGAAGCATACCTCCGTAATGCACGCCATCAATAAAGTAACCGAGAATGATGCTCTGATGTCCGATGTAAAGATCATCGAGAAGAAGCTTGCTGACGTATGAACATTTTTTGTAGAAATGTTCATAACTTCATGTAACTTTACTGTAACAAAAATGTTCACAGATCCGTGGTGTTCAATTCCCTATATCTGTGAACATGGTCCGGAAGTGTAATCTACATGAAATTAACACTGTTAAACAGTTGTATCTATGCTGTCCGGAACGGGTTATGAACAAAATCTTCACTGCATAATAATAAGAATACGAAATCAATAAAAAATGTAGTACAATAGTCGCGGAATGTTTCATTTTCTCGAAAGGAATCTTATTTATGAAATTCAATTGTAATAAATCCGATCTGCTTGATGCCATCGTCATAGTTCAGAAAGCAATAAAGACTAATTCAACAGTTCAGCTTCTCGACGGTATCCTTATACAGGCTGAATCAGGAAGCGTAAAACTTACGGGATATGATCTTGAGACCGGTATCGAAGCTGATATCGATTCTGATGTCGTCGAAGAAGGTTCCGTTGTAGTTAATTCCAGATATTTCGGTGAGATCATAAAGAATCTTCCGGAGGATATGACTACCATTGAATCTGATGACAGATATAACGTGACCATAAGTTCCGGTGAGGCGGATACTGTTCTTAAGGGCAACTCGGCCGAATCTTATCCTAAGATCCCTGTGATCGAGACAGATAATAAGATCACCGTTTCACAGAAGATGATCAAGGATATGATCAATACGACCATACTTGCGGTATCCAAGGACGGAACCAGACAGTATCTTACCGGATGTAATCTCGAGAGCGACGGATCCGTATTGACGATGGTAGCCATAGACGGTTTCAGAATGGCTTTAAGAAGAGCCGATGTCGGATCTGAATTCCCTGTCGTTAATTTCATTATCCCCGGCAAGGCGCTGCAGGAAGCAGCAAAGATCTTCGACGGCGGAGAGAATACGGAAGTAGTTATCTATAATTCCGATAATCACCTTCTGTTTGATGTCGGAAACGTGCGCATCATTTCAAGACTTCTCGGAGGACCGTTCGTAAACTACAACGCCATAATCCAGAAGAATCCCAAGACTATAGTAAAGATCGACAGAAGGAAGCTTCTTGATGCGGTCAACCGTGCTTCACTTATCATTATGACTGATGACAGGAGAGGATCTGTCCAGATCAAGACAAAGGATTCCTCTACCTTGATGGTATCAGCATCTGCCGAAGCCGGTACTCATAAGGAGACCGTTCCGATAGATCTGCAGGGAGACAGTGTTGATATAGATTTCAATGCCAAGTATATGGCTGAAGCTCTTAAGGCTATCGATGATGATGAGATCAGGATCGAATTCAACGGTTCACAGGGACCCTGCATCATCGTGCCTGTTGAAGGCAATTCCTATCTTTATCTCATCCTTCCTATCAGAAGATGATAATAAAGAGCATATCGCTTACAAATTTCAGAAATTACGGAAGGCTCGACCTTAAAGTCGGGCCTTCTGTTAATGTTATCTACGGCAATAATGCCCAGGGAAAGACCAATATAATCGAAGCGGTAAGCGTAGGTTCATCAGTTTATTCGCACAGGACCACGCGCGACCGGGAGATGGTTAAGTTCGGTGAGAATGAATACAGCGTGGAACTTCTGTGCCATGATGAGGTCTATGACTCTGATATAGAATTGAAAGCCTGTTATTATACGGAGAAGTCCGAATTTACCGATAAGAAGACTGCAGGAAGAGTTCTGTACCAGGACGGTATCGCCGTCCCGAGAATATCACGGTATATGAGTGTCTGTAACACTGTTATTTTCGCTCCTGAGGACTTGAATATAGTGAAGGGGCAGCCTGCAGGAAGAAGAAGATACCTGAATCTGCTCATATGTAAAGTATCCCCCTCCTACTACGATACTCTGGGTAAAGCCAGAAGGCTTATAGAGCAGAAGAATGCCTGCCTCAAGTCCTTTAAGGGTCATTGGGATCCCGCGCGTGAAGCGGAGCTTGATTACTGGGACTTCTCTATAGCGGATCTTTCCGCGGAACTTATCATGGAGCGCATGCGTTACTGCGAGCTTATCTCTCGAAAAGCTTCAGCTCATCATTCCGTGATATCAGACGGCAAAGAGGTCCTTAAAGTTAACTATTGCACTTTAAAGGGCGCAGAAGACGTTTTAAGGGGTGTTCTTGATTCGGATGAGTTGTTTGGCGAGTTTATAGAAGGAACGCTTTCTGAGGGTGTTCTGGCGCGTCTGAAGGCCGGTCTGTCAGAATTCATCCTCTCTAAGATGAGAAATGAGCGCATTTATGATGTTGAGAAGGGCATCTGTTCTAACGGTGTGCACAGGGATGATCTTGATATAAGCCTCAACAGCCTGCCTATGAGGAGTTATTCGTCACAAGGCCAGCAAAGATCGGCTGCTCTGTCCCTTAAACTCGCAGAACTCGAGATAATAAAGGAGAGGACCCATTCCTCCCCTATCCTGCTTCTTGATGATGTCTTCTCCGAACTTGATGAGGGGCGGCGTGTAAGCCTTTTGTCCGGCATGGATATCGCCCAGATATTTATAACCTGCACAGACCGTTCATTCGTTGAGAGTGAATTATCCGGTCTTGTTACGGGTAATGCGGACGGCAGCCGGGATATCAGGTTCTTCCGCGTGCAGGAGGGAAAAGTCTTCTGCGAATGATCTCAATGATCTTCCCGCTTATATTATAATATTTTATAAATTATAGTATGTATTATGCTATAATTAAGTGTTGCCTGAATACGGCTTCTGAGCTCATTTTGCGGAGGAGATAAGAGATGTACGTTAATATTGGCGGTGATGCTTTTATTTCTGCTCAAAGTGTCAGTGTCATAGTCAATCTTGAGACTGTTCTGCCCGCTCAGAAGGCTGTCACGCGTTTTATCGAGGAGGAAGACGAGAACAACAGACTGCAGTATCTCACTGAGGATATCCCCAGGACTCTGATCATAGCAAATGACAGGTCTTACATTAGTTCGATATCGTCATCCGTATTGCGTAAAAGGCTTGAAAGCAGCTTAGGGTAACATTGTTAAAATGGGTTAAAAATAAAATATATTTATATATTATCAAGGAGAATTGATAAATGAGTGACGATGAGAAGAAGGTAACCGGAGCGGTAGATGTCTACTATCAGCCTGTAGAAGAAGGAGACGATGACGAGCTTCGTAATCTTGCCGAGAATCCCCGTGCTTTGACGGAGGATTTTACGGAGGAGAAACTTGAAGATATCGAGTCCGTGACAGAAGGTCAGGATGAGTTCGATACAACGAATTCCAGCGAATACGGAGAAGAAGATATCCAGGTTCTGGAAGGTCTGGAGGCTGTAAGAAAGCGTCCCGGAATGTATATCGGTGATACGACTTTAAGGGGTCTTCACCATCTTGTTTATGAGATCGTTGCTAATTCCGTTGATGAAGCATTGGCAGGCCGTTGTGATCTCATCGATGTTGTACTTAATAAAGACGGTTCCGTAACAGTAACAGACGACGGATCCGGAATACCTGTAGGAATACATCCTAAGCAGGGAATACCTACGGTTGAAGTCGTTCATACTATTCTTCATGCGGGAGGAAAGTTCGGCGGCGGCGCATATACCGTATCAGGAGGACTTCACGGCGTCGGTGCGTCTGTTGTTAATGCTTTGTCCGATACAATGACGGTCCAGGTAAAGCGTGACGGGCATATATATCAGATAGGTTTTACCAAGGGTGTGACGACAGAGCCTTTGCATATAATAGGTGACTGCGATGCCGGAGATACCGGAACAAGGACTACATTTATACCTGATAATACCATCTTCCCTGATATCACATTCGATTTTGATTCGATGATAACTCGTTACCGCGAGATGGCTTTCCTTAACCGCGAAGTTACCATCGATCTTTGCGATAACCGCGGGGATGAGCCTAAGAATGTTCATCTTCACTATGACGGCGGAATCGTCTCATTCG
>OMQY01000035.1 GCA_900313405.1 uncultured Eubacteriales bacterium | reverse complement strand
GGGTAGTTCACCCAGGCGATATGCTCGTTGGAATTAAGGAAGTCCACAAGATCTATGAGGTTCTCCTGCTGTTTTCTTATTCTCTCGGAGAGAGTATCAAGACCCAGGATCACGAGATAAGCTTCAAAAGCACTTAGCTTAGCTCCGAAAAAGTTAAGGCCTACAAGTCTCAGTCTTGCCGTAAAAGGAAAGTCAGGGAATACTTCAGGGAAACTTCTTGCCTCATTATCACTCTCGACATCCCTTAATGTGTAATATTTCTCAGTAAATGCCGGGAACTTGCCGTTCTGCCAATCAAAACCACCCTTCTCGACTACGATTCCCGCAACTACGTTGCCGTGGCCGGACAGGTTTTTGGTAGCCGAATAGATAACTATATCCGCACCGTATTCTATAGGATTAAGCAGATATGGTGTCAGCAAAGTATTATCAACGATAAGCGGGATGTTGTGCTTATGAGCAAGCTCTGCAAGAGCTTCGAGATCGGCAACATCCGTTGTAGGATTGCTGACAGTCTCTACATAGATAGCCTTTGTATCTTCCTTGATATCCTCCTCAAGTTTAGCGGGATCATAGATATTCTTTGAGAAGTCGATCCTGATGCCATAATCTTTATAGACTTTCTTGAAGCTGTCGACAGTGCCTCCGTAAAGATGATAGGAAGTAAGAATGCTTCCTCCGATCCCCACTTGAAGAAGCGTATTGGTTATTGCCGCCATACCTGAAGCAAAGCTGATCGCCGCATTGGCGCCGTGAAGAGCTGCCAACCTCTGCTCCAGCGCATCAACCGTAGGATTACCTACTCTTGAGTAAAGGAAGCCGAGTTCTCTGTTAGTAAAAAGCCTCTCGCCTCTTGCTTCATCTCCGAACTCGAAAGCAGCTGATTGATAGATAGGGACATTCACCGAATGAGCGTGAGCGTCAGAACTGTATCCGCCGTTGATCTTCAGTGTGTCGAACTCCAGATTCTTTTGTAAAATAGCCATTGTGTTTACCTCCCGGACATTGCAATGTTTATTGCCCATCGCTTATCCTGAGTAATGCTAACACTTGACTTTCGAGGCTTGAAATATCAATGGGATATTATCAGATATAAGAAGTTCTTATATCTGAGCTTTCCGATTCCTACCTGCTTTATACCGTGGCTTATCCAAATAAAAAAAGCAGTCCCTCTAAGGAACTGCTTTGTATGATCGTGAGATCTCGTCTTATCTTACGAGTGCCTCTGTCTCCTGTGCGATAGCCAGCTCCTCATTAGTGGGGATGACTACGACCTTGACCTTGGAATCGTCTGCGGAGATGATGGCTTCCTTACCACGGAGACCGTCATTCTTGGCAGGATCGACCTTAACACCCATGAACTCAAGGTTTTTGCAGATGCCTGCTCTTACATCGTAAGTATTCTCACCGATACCTGCCGTGAAGACGATAACATCCACACCGCCCATAGCGGCAGCGTAAGAACCTACGATCTTCGTTCCCTGATATACGAACATATCGAGAGCCAGCTGAGCGCGCTCGTTACCCTCGGATGCTGCCTTAGCCAGATCACGGAAATCGGAGCTTACGCCCGAGATGCCCTGTACACCGCTCTGCTTATTCATAAGAGTGTCAAGCTCATCGGCAGACATGCCTGTTCTCTTCTGGATGAAAGGAACGATAGCAGGATCGATATCACCTGTTCTGGTACCCATGCAGATACCGGCAAGAGGAGTAAGACCCATTGAAGTATCCTGGCACTTACCGTCCTTAACTGCTGCGAAGGAGGAACCGTTGCCGAGGTGGCATGTGATGATCCTGAGATCCTCGTACTTCTCACCGAGGAAATCTGCTACACGACGTGAAACATAACGATGAGATGTTCCGTGGAAACCATAGCGGCGGATATCATACTTCTCATAATACTCGTAAGGAAGTGCATACATATATGCCTTCGGGGGCATTGTCTGATGGAAAGCCGTATCAAAGACTGCTACCTGAGGTGTACCTGCGGGAAGAACTGCCTCGCATGCCTCGATACCGATAAGGTTAGCGGGATTGTGCAAGGGGCCCAGGTCAAAGCAGTCGCGGATGACCTTCTTAACATCATCGTTTACGATAACGGACTCGCTGTAGTACTTACCTCCGTGGAGGACTCTGTGACCTACCGCAGCGATCTCGGATACATCTGCGATAACACCGTGATCCTTGTCGACCAGCTGGTCGAGGATCATTGTAACCGCTACCTTGTGGTCAGGCATATCAGCCTCGATAACTACTTCATCCTTACCTGCAGGCTTATAGGTAAGCTTACCGTCGATACCGATACGCTCAGCATTACCCTTAGCCAATACATCGCCGTTATCGATATTGAACAGCTGGAACTTGCAGGATGAGGATCCGCAGTTGATTACCAAAATCTTCATAATTACATACTCCTTATATAGTGATTAACCCTGTGCCTGAACAGCCGTGATGGCAACCGTACCGACAATATCGTCAGCATAGCAGCCTCTGGACAGGTCATTGACCGGCATGGACAGGCCCTGAAGGACCGGACCGTATGCTCCGGCCTTGGCAAGTCTCTGAACGAGCTTATATCCGATATTACCTGCTTCGAGCGAAGGGAATACGAGAGTGTTGGCATGTCCTGCAACAGTACTGCCGGGTGCCTTAAGAGCTGCAACCTCAGGTACGAGAGCCGCATCGAGCTGAAGCTCGCCGTCGATATCAAGTTCAGGATAGTTCTCCTTGGCGATCTTAACTGCATCAGCTACCTTTGTAACGTCATCGTGCTTGGCAGATCCCATTGTGGAATAAGACAGCATAGCCACCTTAGCGCTCTTTGCCGTCAGAGCCTCGAAGGACTCGGCAGACAACTTGGCGATCTCAGCGAGCTTAGCTGAATCGAAGTCTGTATTAACAGCGCAGTCAGCGAAAACAAACAGTCCGTTCTCACCCAGTGTGCAGTCCGGAACTTCCATAAGGAAGAATCCCGATACGGAACTGATGCCGGGCTTTGTCTTCAAGAGCTGCAATGCCGGACGGATAGTGTTACCTGTTGAATGACATGCACCGGATACTGCACCGTCAGCATCACCGCACTTGCACATAAGGCAAGCATAGTACATATAATCCTTCTCCATGGTCTCCTGAGCGATCTCGGCTGTTACGCCCTTCTTGCTCCTGAGTTCGACAAACTTGTCGATATACTTCTGCTTATTGGGGTCGTTGAAAGGATCTACGATCGTAGCTCCCGTAATATCGAAGTCACCCTTGTTAGCCTCGATCTCTTCGGGTGTACCGATGATGATGATGTCAGCCAGATCTTCCTTGATGATCTTCTCAGCGGCCTCGTAAGTTCTCTTATCCATAGACTCGGGAAGAACGATCCTCTTCTTGTCTGCCTTGGCGCGTGCTTTGATCTCGTCTATAAATGCCATAGTTATACTCCTTCACGGGAAATTTCACGATTACGAGTATACTCTTACGTCATTGTCTTTTCAAATAATAAATAAGGAAATCATGTAAGGGCGAGTATCATTCCCAGATTCTCTGAAGCATAGAAGACATAGCGATCACCTGAAGTCCTGAATATCATGCTGAGTGCAGGGCTTCCGGAGTAGGTAGCTACTCTCGCTCCCTCACGGGCGCAGGCAGAGCCGTAAAGATCGCGGTCACCGCTCTCGATGGCGATGCTCATGATGTCCAGATAGGAATCCACAGACTCAGCCCCTTCGGTCTTTCCGGTAGAAATGTAATAATCCTCCCTGATGACACCTTCATTCATAAATGTCGACTTAAGCCACGAGAATGCCTGCCCGGGCAGCTCTCCGACCTCTGCCAGATTACGCATTACCGTTACGGACTCGGATACGCTTATCGCCGCGGCATGTCTGTACGAATGAATATAACTTACACTGCCGTCACCGGCGATCGTATATGCATAGGAGAACAGCGGTATGCTGTCTGATACCACGCCGCCCTTAACAATTGCCAGATTACGTTCAAAGCTTCCTTCCGGGAGGAAATCGTTGTCTTCAAGAGTCTTGATAAGTCTGAGCCTTATTGCCGACAGTTCTACCCCTTCAATATCGGCATAACTCTCGTCTGCCAGTCCGGGTCTTGTATCAAGCGTCGGGTCCGTATACTCTTCTTCGCTGAGCCCGATGGCATTCTGGTGGTATTCAGCATAAGTAAGAGTTACCGGCCTGAGCATTCCCTCTTCATCGAAAAGCTCCTCTGTCATATCCTCTATCTTGTGAAGATCCGATGTTGTTCCATAGACAGAATAATACTCTACAAAGGCCTCGAGCCACATCATCCTGTCATCGAGGGGCTGAGAGGCTATGTCGATCTCCGACATGACTCTCTTCTTAAGCTTCTTGGCTTCCTTGCGATCGGCCTTCCTGACATATATCTTAAGAAGGAGCGCCTGATCGCTCAGATCGTAGATCCCGGATTCCTCCTGAGGCTCTGTCACGAGCCTTCCCTCTATCATCAGCCATGAAGGTATCATCGTGCCCTCTTCGCCGCCGTCGATCATCAGATTATTGGTCCTCGAGAGCAGATAATCACACGTGATACCCTCATCCGACGCGATCTTACGCCACTCGTAGTCGGCGCGTGTCTCATTGTAAACGGATATCTTACGGGCTCCGCCGTATGTCCTTACATACCAGATATAGAGACTGCCCAGTATCACGGCGACCACAAGCACTGCCGCCGCGATAATGACGTGCTTGAGATCGATCCTCTCGATCAGGCTCTTACGCTGACCGCTCTGAGCTTCTATGAATCGTTGTGTCTTTCTTTTCATTGCATAAGATCCGCTTCATCTAATATAATTACATATTGGATTATACCAAAGAAGGAAGTCTGCGGAAGTATTGCATGAGAGTCATCGGAATAATTGCTGAATATAACCCGTTCCATAACGGACACGAGTATCTCATCTCCAGAGCAAGAGAGCTGGTCGGTGACAAGCGTGCCGTCGTTCTTGCCGTAATGAGCGGCTCGTTCACACAAAGAGGCCTGCCTTCAGTCCTTCCCAAGCACGTTCGTGCATCACAGGCACTCAAATGCGGAGCCGACCTGGTACTGGAGCTTCCGTTTACTTTTGCTTGTGCTCCGTCTGAGAGATTCGCGAGCGGAGCTGTTGAACTGCTTTACAGAACAGGCGTTGTAACGGATATCGCCTGGGGAGTTGACTGTGAGGATCCGTCTCTGCTCTCCTCACTTGCCGGATACGACTTCGAGTCATCCGATGTTTATACATCGCTCCTTAAAGCATCACTGTCCGACGGCAACTCCTTCCCATCTGCCAGAGCCGAAGCGATCGTCGGTGCCGTCAAGGCTCAAGGTCTTGATATCGGTGAAGACCTTCTGCGCAATACACTCAGGCAGCCCAATTCCATTCTGGCACTCGACTATCTCAGAGCCATGCACCATATCGGCGCTCACTTCAAGGTCCACATGATTCCCCGCGTCGGATCCGGCTATTCATCCGGTGATATCACTGACGATCACCCTTCTGCCTCGGCCATAAAATCCGGGCTGTTCTCACTTCAGGATCACGGGCATTTATCGGTTGCAGCAGCGGCACTTCATCTTGCAGGCAAGATGCCTGACAGTTCACTGGCAACAGCACTTCACGCCTGGCAGAGCGGTCTCTGCAGGTTGCCGGACCGCGAT
>OMQY01000065.1 GCA_900313405.1 uncultured Eubacteriales bacterium | reverse complement strand
GACAAGGTGCTGCAGATCTGCACTTATTATCTCGGGAAAGGGGCTGACTCCGAGTGGGCCTTTGTCGAGTCGTTTTACAGAGCAGGCAGAGAATGCTCGAGAGTCGAGCTCTATCGCAGGACCCGTGATGTGTGTCTGTCTGTCAGCCGCGCAAGGCCTGACAGCGAATCGGAGGAGTGGCTCTACGAGGTCTTCCTCGGGCTCGACCATGAACAGACAAAGTTCATCTGCAACGATACTTATGGCAGGAGAGATGTGTCAAAGTTGTCATTTTTACGCAACGGGTGAAATATCGGCTGATTTATGTGTAAAATAGTGGTATCAAACTCTAGGCGGAGAAGATGCTACGTATACTTATCGTTGAAGATGATGCCTCTATAGGTAACCTCATATATATGACATTGACGGCCGAGCACTATGATTGTACTCTTGCGACCGATGGTGAAGAGGGCAGGGATGCCCTCGAATCCGGCATGTGGGATCTCGTACTGCTCGACCTCATGTTACCGAAGATAAGCGGCTATGAGCTGCTTGATTTTATCAAGAGGCTCGGTACGCCGGTTATCATCATCTCTGCGATGAACGAGGTCAACGACAGGATCCGCGGTCTTAAGATGGGTGCTGATGACTATGTTTGTAAGCCGTTTCAGGTCGGAGAACTGATCGCCAGAGTCGAGTCGGTATTGAGACGTACTGCTAAGCCCAAGGATGAGATCACCATAGGAGATGTCGAAGTCAAACTCGATTCCAGGACCGTTATCAAGGCAGGCGAACTTGTACCTCTTACAACTAAGGAATTTGATCTTCTCGATACACTGATAAGAAACCGCAATATAGCTTTGACGCGTGAATATCTCTATGAGTCGGTGTGGCGTGAGGACTATCTCGGTCAGACAAGGACGCTCGATAATCATATACAGCGTATCCGTAAGAAACTCGGATGGGAGGATCTCATCCAGACCGTGTTCCGCATAGGCTACCGCCTCCATCTGCCGGAGTAAGTCTCAAATGCGTTTCTTCACCAAGCTATACACTCTGATGCTCGTTATCCTTACCGTGGCGCTGGCGTTCACGGAGTATTTGGTCGTGAGCATCAGTATAGACAACTCTTTCGATGATCAGGTTGAAGCAAACGTCAAACAGCATCAGCTCGTTAAGCTCGCGATCCAGTCGGGGATCATGTCAGTCATGCGAGGGGCAGATGTCGATGCGGCCACGGTAACGTCTGTTACCGAGCAGACCGCCGATTCGATGAATGTCGAACTTGCACTGTACAATATGAGCGGGAAACCGCTTATCGCGACCGAAGCGATATCCGATGACTGGTACAAAGGGAGCAGGGATCAGGGATATGTAGATTATTATGTAGTCGAGGAGGGCGACAGATACTATCTCATCCTTCAAAGCACGTTTACGCAGAATTCGTTCGGGATGACGCTCGAGACGGTGGGCGATATTACGAATGTATATGAATCTGCCGATGTGCTCCGTAACCGTTGCACGGTCGTTATCCTTATAGCATTCTGTGTATGCGCCGTGATCTCACTCGCCTTCTCGGTCATCATCACTCACCCTATCAAGCAGCTTACCCATGTAAGCAAGGCTTTCTCCAAGGGAAAGTATGAGGTCAGGGCGACTGTTTTCCCGAGAGACGAGATCGGTGACCTGGCGAAGACCTTCAACAACATGGCCGACTCCATACAAGATAAGATCTCCAAGCTCGAACTGGCGGTAAGGCAGAGGGAAGACTTTACCGCGGCTTTTGCACATGAGCTCAAGACCCCCATGACGAGTATCATCGGATATGCCGATACGCTTTATCAGAAGAACCTGCCTATCAATGAAGCGCGTGATGCAGCAGGCTTTATCCTCAATGAGGGAATGAGGCTTGAGGCACTGTCGTTCAAGTTGATGAAGCTTATCAACATTACCAAGTCCGATTTTATTTTCGAGGAGACATCGATGAAGGAATTCATGATCGATGTCGAGAACACCGTCAGACCGTTGTCCGCTCGAAAAAGAGTTCCGATCGAGTTCCACTGTGACGACGGCTATGTCAAGATCGAGATGGATCTGTTCAAGACGATGATACTTAATCTGATAGATAATGCCTTTAAGTCCGGCGGTGCCAATGTTGCCGTCCTCGGCTGGGTCGAGGGAGAGTATTACAGGATCGCAGTAGTAGATAACGGCCGCGGCATTCCGAAGGATGAGCTGGCACGTGTTACGGAGGCTTTCTACATGGTGGATAAGGCCAGATCCCGTAAGGAGAACGGCGCGGGATTGGGACTCGCACTCTGTCAGAGGATAGCTGATATCCACGGGACAAATCTCGATATATGGAGCCGTGTGGGTCAGGGAACAGCGGTCAGGCTGAAGCTTAAGCTGATCACCGATACGTATGAGGAGGATGACGATGAATAGGAGTACGCTCATAAGACGTATAGTTGTCCTTGTCCTGCTGACGGTGATGATCATTATCGCCGGGGTGACTGTCCCGAGGCTTTTTATTGACCGCAAGATCAAGAGAAGTACCGGATACAGTGATGCGGTGGAGATCGAGGCCATATCTCCCTATGGTGAGAATTCCGTAGAGGTCGAGGAGAGGATAAAGAGAGCCCTTCAGCTGGAGCAGGGCATCGAGAGCCTTGATTATGAGGAGTTCAGCAGTTACAGCAACAACATAAATGATTTTACGCTGGAGCTGTTCGATATAATCGAGGACGGGTTCGGCGTGCGTCCGAGCAACACGTATATGGCGATCAATCAAAAGTACGAGATAATGAATATCGCGGATTTCAGTGTGGGGAATACGACTTTATATGCAGATATCAGTTCCGGTCTTGTCATATCGGGACAGATGTATTTCACATGTAACCGGTACAGTATGTATCAACTGTGGAGCAATCTATTGACGCTGTATTCCAAGTATCTGGGTATCGAGTTTACCGAGAGGAGCGACGGTGTCAGTATTTTCGATGATTCCATGTATGCTGAAGCGATCACTACAGACGGAGTATTGAGGCTCGGGTTCTGGATGGAGATAACTCCGGTATCGGAAAGACCTTATGAGGACACTTATGCGGTCAATCTGTATTTCGGATTGGAAGGTACTATATAAGACGTCAACATCCTCCTTGACACTTGCGGAAATGGGTAGTAAAATCTTTGAGTTAATTATGTCCAATGGGCTACTATGCGCTTTTACGGCGCCTGATATAGAGATGGAGGATAACGACTATGAAGATGACCTATCAGCCTAAGAAGAGACACAGATCCAAGGTTCACGGTTTCCGTGCAAGGATGTCCACAGCAAGCGGACGCGATGTTCTCGCAAGAAGAAGAGCAAAGGGCAGAAAGAAGCTTGCTGCATAAGGATCACCCCAGTGGTCCTTTCTTTTTATGATCGCATAGACAGGAGTCACGATATTGAATTCCGTTCCGCTAAGGTTTAATTATGAATTTTCACGAGTTTACCGACACGGAAGCTTTGCGACAGGAAAATACTTGACGGTCCACTGCTTCAAACGCCGTAAAGGGCTGAAGCACAACAATACGATAATCCCGCAGGATCTGATCCGTGTGGGGTTCTGTGCTAACAAGAAGCAGTTGGGGGCAGTCGGGCGTAACAGAGCCCGGAGACTTATGCGTGAGGCGTACCGGCGCCTCGAGCCGAGAATAAAGTCGGGAAGCGATATAGTCTTTACCCTGAAGCCGTCCGAGACGATGCCTTCCTACAGTGAGATAGCACGAGAGACTGAGGTGCTGCTGGGAAGACTTCATGCGATAACATCGGAGGAAACAGATGTTGGCTCGAGCATTGATTAAGCTGATCAGAGGATATCAGAAGCATATCTCTCCTTCGCTTGGTCATTTGTGTAAATATCAGCCGACCTGCTCCGAATACATGATCGGATGTTTGGAAAAATATGGTGTTCTGAGGGGCTTGCCCCGCGGAATATGGCGAATATTGAGATGTAATCCGTTCTCGAAGGGCGGCTACGATCCTGTTCGCTGATGGGAGATAATAATGGATCAGTTTATTGTTCAACTGTCGATCCTTGACCCGCTTTATGTCCTTTTCGGATGGCTGGTCAGGCATTTCTACAACTTTTTCGGTAATTACGGTCTCGCGATCATCGCACTTACGGTACTCATAAGAGTCCTGATGATCCCGCTCAACATCAAGAGCCAGAAGGCAATGCTCAAGATGCAGGCGCTGTCAGGTCAGCAGGCGGAACTCCAGCGTAAGTACGGTCACGACAAGCAGAAGTATCAGGAGGAGCTGACGAAGCTCCAGCAGGAGAACGGCGCGATGGGCTGTTCCGGATGTCTCCTGCCTTTCCTTCAGATCTTCTTTATCTGGCCTATCTACCGTATCGTAAGCGGACCTCTTGTTTACATTTCTCAGGTTCCGAAGAGCAATGTACGCGCCATGATCAAGGTCGCTAAGGACAGCGGCATCATCACGGGAAGCGTCAGCACCAAGAATCACATCGGTCTTATCAGATCCCTTAACAACAGCAGCGAACTGCTTCAGTACTGCGTAGGCAAGGGATATATCAATATGAAGCAGATCATCGATCTGCACTTCCTCGGCATAGATCTTACGAGGACACCTTCCATCAATCCTGCAAAGTTCGTCAAGGATCCCGGGACGTATTTCCCGCTCCTTATCTTCCCCGCGCTCGTACTTATCATCCAGATCTTCTCCATGAAGATGTCGCAGATGCTCAAGCCCGGTTATAAGGAAGAGAAGGAAAAGAAGAAGAGAGCCAAGAATAATCCTGCGCTCTCCGGTCAGGTACAGGACGACGTCAATGCCAGGACAATGCAGATGATGACATGGCTTATGCCTATAATGATGCTCGCTACGACTTTCATGCTCCCTGCGGCAATGGGTCTGTACTGGGTAGTCGGCGGTATCATGGGCATCATCACGCAGCTTATGGTCTATGTGCTCTTTACTAAGCCTTATGAGCTTAAGAAGGCGGAGGTCGAGGCTAAGAAGGAAGCAGTCTTTAAGAAAAAGAAGGCCGATGATGCCGACAAGGAACAGGACAAGAAGAATCAGACAAAAAAGTCCGGTAACGGTTCCGGAAACGGCAGCAACAAGAAGAACGGCAATAAGAATAAGAAGCGCAAGTAATTATACGGAGGCACATATATGGAAAAGACGGTTACAAAGACAGCCAAGACTGTTGATGAGGCTATAGAGGCAGCTCTCGAGGAACTCGGCGTATCAAGAGAAGATGCCAAGATCGAAGTTATTACGGAGCCTGCAGGCGGATTCCTCGGATTAGGATCCAAGGAGGCCGAGGTCAAGGTTACAGCCGATATCGAGGAAGATGAAGAAGAGGAAGAGGTCGTCTACTATGGTGACGACGAATCCTATGAAGGTGATGCGGTAACTGAGGCTGAGGATGCCGCAGTCAAGTTCGTTGCCGAGGTCCTCTCGGGTATCGGTATCCACGGCAATATGGACTCCTATCGTGAGGATGATTCGATCTATATCTCCGTATCCGGTGCTGACTGCGGTGCCGCCATCGGACGTCACGGTGAGACTCTCGAGGCTATCTCCTACATGACGAACCTTATCGCCAATCGTCACAGTGAGGAGCGCGTTCATGTTCACCTTGATGTAGGCGGATACAGAAGACACAGAGAGCAGATACTTAAGAATCTTGCTGACAAGGCTGCTTCCAAGGCTAAGAGAACAGGCCGTAAGGTTGCCATGGAGTCGATGAATCCTGCTGAGAGAAGGATCGTTCATTCTTATCTTCAGAATGTTGACGGCGTAACAACTCACAGCGAGGGAGAAGAACCTGACAGAAGAGTTATCGTTACTCCTGCCGTTTGATTCTTCGTCTGAGAGGATGATATGAGTATGGCGGTATCTGACAACAGACCTTTCTGTGCATGCTCTACACCGCCCGGAGCTTCCGGGATCGCGATGATAAGAGTATCAGGGGAAGGTGCGGGAAAGATACTTGATCGATGCGTGAAGATCATCAGGACATCATCTGATGCGACCAGTGTATCACAGATGCCGGGCTATACATCTGCTTATGCGGATTTCTTCGATCCCGCTAACGGGAATTCGATAGACAAGATAATAATAACACGCTATGTCGCTCCCCATTCTTATACGGGCAGCGAGATGGCTGACATCTCCTGTCATGGCGGCAGTGCCGTTAAACAGGAGATTTTAAGTGTCCTGACAGATAACGGTATGAGATATGCCGATCCCGGAGAGTTTACGAAGACTGCTTTCGCGATGGGCAAGCTCGATATCAATGAGGCGGAAGCGGTAATGAACGTTATAAATGCCGAGTCGTCCGCTGCGCTTCGTGCGGCTAATTCCCAGCTTAACGGACGGCTGTCTTCCAGACTCGCCGAAGCGGAAGAGAGGCTTTACAGGGCTATGGCGCTCATCGAGATGATCGTAGAGTTCCCTGAGCACGATGACACTCCCGAGAATGACGATGAGGTCGTTCGATTAACAAGGCAGGCGCGTGATATTACGGCTTCACTCCGTGACAGCTACGCTAAGGGAAGGATACTTACGGAGAGTATGCGGGTGGTACTCTGCGGCATGCCGAACAGCGGCAAGAGCAGCCTCCTTAATGCGCTGGCGGGCTACGACAGGGCTATCGTAACAGACATCCCGGGAACTACAAGAGATACACTGGAGCTTCTGACACAGATAAACGGTATCCCTGTGACGCTGATCGATACCGCCGGTATCAGACAGACGGGAGACAAGGTAGAAGCGATCGGTGTCGAACGCGCACGTAAGGCGTGTGATGAGGCGGATATAGTTGTTTACCTTGCCGCATGCGATGAGAATGAGGAAGAGATACTGAGACAGATGAGAGAGCTTTATTCCGGTAAGGATAATTCGAATGTAACACTCGTCTTCAGTAAGTCTGACCTCGGCATCAATCCCGGGAGTGAGCGGATCAAGGCTGAGGCGAAGAGTCTCGGGATCACATCCGTAGCAGAAGTATCGACGGACGGTGACGGTATCACAGGGGCCGGCACAGAACCGGTACGACAGATAATAACTGAGTTTTACGAGAAGGCCGGCGGATCAAATTCGTCCGAGATAATAGTACTGGCTAAGAGGCACAGCGACCTTCTGGCATCTGCGACTGAGAGACTCGATATGGCTTTGGCTACGGCTGAAGGCGGCCTTGGGGTAGACATTATGTCTTCCGTCATCAGGGCATCGCTGGACGATATAGGAAAGATTACAGGCAAGACCGTATCTGCTCAGCTCGCGGATACGATCTTTGCCGGATTCTGTATAGGTAAATGATATGAATATCGAAGAAGCACTTATGACCTCGAATGCATATTATGCAGGTGAGTTTGACGCCGCAGTAGTCGGTGCGGGGCATGCCGGCTGTGAGGCCGCACATGCCTGTGCGAAGCTGGGGCTCAATACGGTCCTTTTCACACTCCACCTGGATTCCATAGCGAACCTGCCGTGTAATCCGAGCATAGGAGGTACTGCCAAGGGACAGCTCGTAAGAGAGATCGATGCATTGGGCGGGATCATGGGCAAAGTTGCCGACAGGTGCTGTATCCAGATGCGTATGCTCAACAGATCCAAGGGGCCTGCGGTATATTCTCCGAGAGCCCAGATGGATCGCAATTCATATTCTCATGCGATGAAGTGTCTTCTCGAGAAGACGGATAACCTTCTGATACGCCAGGCACATATAACTCATCTGCTGACTGATAACGGCAAGGTATGCGGAGTAATGACAGAGAGTCACGCAGTCTACCGCGCATCCAGAGTGGTCATCTGTTCGGGAACATATATGGAATCCAGAACGATAAGGGGAGAAGTCATAGCACTTACAGGACCCGACGGGCTCTCCAGATCTGTAGGATTGTCATCCTCACTTGCTGACGCAGGCGTACCGTTGC
Organism: uncultured Eubacteriales bacterium; assembly: GCA_900313405.1. The sequence goes on along the minus strand of OMQY01000065.1, from coordinate 2,006 downwards.
TGCGATTTAAGACCGGCACCCCGGTAAGGGTCAACGGCAGGACAGTCGATTATGACAAGCTTACGAGACAGGACGGAGAACACGATGTTCCGCCATTCTCGTATGATAATGAGATGCGTGGCGGAAAGGTTCCCGAAGAACAGGTGCCCTGTTGGTCAGTGTGGACGACGGATGAGACCAGAGAGGTCATTGAAGCCAACATGGATCGCTCGCCTCTCTATAGCGGAGTGATCACGGGGATCGGTCCCAGGTACTGTCCTTCGATAGAAGACAAGTTCATGAGATTTGCCGATAAGAACAGGCATCAGATCTTTGTGGAGCCTTTGGGCAGAGATACGGAGGAGATGTATCTTCAGGGCTTTTCCACGAGTCTTCCCGAGGAAATACAGATCAAGATGGTACGGTCATTGCCGGGACTTGAGAATGCTCATATTCAAAGAAGTGCATATGCCATCGAATACGATCTCGTAGATCCGCTGTCGGTAAGGCCGACTCTTGAATCGAAGATCGTCGGAGGGCTTTATACTGCCGGACAGATAAACGGGTCATCTGGTTATGAAGAAGCTGCCGGGCAGGGAATAATAGCAGGGATCAATGCCGCTCTGTCTTTCCTGGGACGGGAGGAGCTTATCCTTGACCGTTCACAGGCTTATATCGGTGTGCTGATAGATGATCTTGTCACTAAGGGCACTCAGGAACCGTACCGGATGATGACATCCAGGGCCGAATACAGATTATTCCTCAGGCAGGACAATTGTGACGCAAGACTGACACCCATAGGACATATGGTCGGTCTCGTAGACGATGAGAGATTTGCTCTTTACGAGGAGAAACAACGCAGGATCGATGAAGAGAAGGACAGACTCGCTTCGACTTTTATCGCACCGTCAGATGAACTTGCCGCACTTCTGGAGAGTGTCGGTTCCGTAAGACCTCCGTCGGGGATATCCCTCGCCGAGCTCATCAAGCGTCCGCAGGTCAGTTATGAACTCCTGGCTCCCGTCGATAAGGAGCGAAAGCCTTTGTCTGATGATGTTATTTTCGCTGTGCAGACAGATATAAAGTATGAGGGATATCTTAAGCTCGAGAAGGATAAGATCGCCAAGTTCTCAGAACTGGAGAATAAGAAGCTCCCGCAGGACATCGATTATGAGGCGATCGGAGGCTTAAGGCTCGAAGCGGGTCAGAAGCTCAATAAGATGAGGCCGGAGAATGTCGGACAGGCATCGAGGATATCCGGGGTATCTCCTGCGGATATACAGGTGTTGCTCGTATATCTCGAATTGAAGAAGAGGAAAGACAAAGATGGCGGACAATAAGGAAGCGGATATGATCGGGGAATATGACGATTCAAGGCTGATAGCACTTATCAAAGAGGGTGCAGAGGGCATCGGTACAGATGTTGATGATGACCGGGCCGGAGCCTTGGTCAAGTATGCCAATATGCTCAGAGAGCGCAACAAGGTCATGAATCTCACCAATATCCTCGATGACAGGGGAGTAGCATTACTTCACTATGTGGATTCCATGACCATCATTAAGCATATAGAAGCTGAGATGAAGGCTGCAGGAAGGCGTGATCTTACTCTTATCGATGTCGGTACCGGAGCAGGCTTCCCGGGTATCCCTCTTAAGATCATGCTCCCCGATATTAAGGTTACGCTTCTGGATTCACTCCGTAAACGTCTCAATTTCCTGGATGATGTCTGTGCGGAGCTCGATCTGAAGGGCATCAGGACAGCTCACAGCCGCGCCGAGGATGCCGGGAAGGACAAGTCTCACCGCGAGAGATACGATATTGCTACAGCCAGAGCAGTGGCTTCTTTGCCTGTATTATGCGAATACTGTCTCCCGTTTGTTAAGGTGGGTGGAGTATTTCTTGCCATGAAGGGACATTCGGAAGAGGAGACGGCAAGGTCCGAAGCTGCACTCAGGGAATTAGGCGGCAAGATAGAGAAAACCGAGGAGTTCTGTCTCCCCGGTACCGATATAGAACGGTCAGTTAT
>OMQY01000075.1 GCA_900313405.1 uncultured Eubacteriales bacterium | reverse complement strand
GAGGATGGTCATCGCCAGACCGATATAGACGTAGTAGGCACTGATATATACCATCGCGACAAGGATGATCGCCGCGCCGAGATGTCTCGGATGCACATTCCCGTTACGGATCTTTTTGTAGTCGACGTCTGCGAGGCACGCTGCCATATAGACTGTCAAAACGAACAGCGCAGGCATGGATGCTCTCATGCACAGATCGTTGTTGAGCGATACCATGTAAAAAGGAATGATCAGGAGCGTGACTACCGAAGCGATCAGGAGCGGACTCTTAAGGTCAGATCTGCGTGTGAGCAGGAGATACGGCAGGATCTCGATTATGATCAGAAGGATATATGCCGCGGCAAATCGCGGGATGCTTCCGTAGAAATCCCATGTAAATCCCCGATCCATAGCTTCCCCGCTGCCTGCCATATAAAAGGAGCCGAAGACAATGAGCATGATCACCGCAGGGATCACATTGAGAGGGCCCAGGATCGACTTCACTTTACGTTCGGAAGACTTCATGAACAATCGCGTAGCGGCTATCGGAAGGATGCCGATCGTTACCCATGGCGAATATGCGAAGGTAAGTGCTCCGATAAAGCCGATCATGAGGTTGCTGCCGGAAGTCATCAGAAGGATGGCTGCGAGCCAGCACGGGATGACCTGGTTATAGACATTCATCAGGTTGGTCGCCATGCTCAGATAACTCAGGTGGTGCGTCCACCCTTCGAGCCAGCCCCAGCTCGGCATGCCGTGGAAAAGATGGAACATGAACGGTACCGCATCAAGTCCGCTCGCGAACATGAACACGAATACGGTCGCCAGACTTTTCTTGCCTATGAACATGTTCATTCCGATAAGTATCAGGAAGAGCCCGAGCGCCGACCACAGGACAAGCGCAATATTGCCGACAGCGAAGCCGAAGAGCTTACCGATCAGGGCGGGCACCATCCAGTAGGCAAAATAGTATACAAATGCTACCTTCCCCTCGCCCATGTAATTCGCGATGATCTCATTGCTCTGAGTCGAATTATCGAAAACAACCGGCCACTTATAGTTTATAAGGTCCCTGAAGATGGCGCGCCTGAAAGAGTGATCGTCCGTACTGTAGACGAATTCACCTATGCCCGAAGTGATCGTAAGGATGACCGCCATAACGGCCAGAAAGATAACAAAACCGAGCGGCAGTGTGAGGCTCCCCGGCTTATCACTCCCCTCGACCTTGCCGAACCGGCGGTCGTGAGCCCGGGCAACGGGCCCGGTCCCGAGGGACGCCAGGAAACAAATGAGCAGGATGAGTGCTGCAGGGATACCGATATAAGGCTTAAGATATGTTACGAGAAAGATGATGACCGGCAGGAGCAGATAGCCTATGGACGCCGCACGGAACCATCTCGAAGAGATCTCGACGGTTCTTGTCTTACGGACCTTCAGTTCCTTGGCCTCTCTCATCCTTACAGGGACTCCTTTCGATACAAATGATCGCAACTTCGATAATTATAACATGAGATCAATAATGGGGTACATCGTGGAAGTTATAGTATAATCATAGTCAGCACAGATAAAGGAGACACGTTATGGCTTCCATCGGAATACTCGGCGCCGGGACATGGGGCGCCGCACTCACAAAGCTTCTGGCGGTCAACGGACACAGGACACAGCTTTGGTCAGCGATCCCCAAGGAGATCGAAGATCTTTCCGCTACTAAGACACATCCCAACCTTCCGGGAATGACAATGCCCGATAACGTCTCCTACACGACAGATATAAAAGAAGTCGTAACGGATAAAGATGTCGTACTCCTGGTCGTGCCTTCCGTATATGTAAGGTCGACTGCCGCGAGCATGAGACAGTATATTCCCGACGGGCAGATAATAGTCGATGCCGCCAAGGGTATTGAAGCAGATACACTGATGACGATGACGGAAGTTATCGAGGATGAGCTTAAGAAGGACGGGCTTCATGACAATATCAGGCTCGTAGCTCTATCGGGCCCGACGCACGCGGAAGAGGTTGCAAGGGATATGCCGACTGCCATAGTATCGGCAAGCGGTGATATGGAGGCGGCACGTAAGGTCAGGAATATTTTCGCCTGCTCGCGTCTTAAGGTATATACGAACGGCGACACCAAGGGGGTGGAGCTCTGCGGTGCGGTCAAGAATGTAATCGCGCTCGCTGTCGGCATCTCGACGGGACTCGGCTTCGGCGACAATGCCAGAGCGGCGCTTATCACCCGGGGGATCGCCGAGATCGGAGAGCTCGGTCAGGCGATGGGATGTGATCCCAGGACTTTCACCGGCCTTACGGGAATAGGCGATCTTATAGTAACGGCAACAAGCACCCACAGCCGCAATAACAAATGCGGTATACTTATCGGGCGCGGAATGTCGACAGAAGAAGCGATCAAGGAAGTCAATATGGTAGTCGAAGGCCTCAACGCCCTCCCTGCTACGATCAGACTTCGCGACAAATATAATATCCATATGCCGATCGTCAGTGCCCTCGATGACATCATCAGCGGCAGGACTACACCCCGTCGGGCGGCGGATCTTCTCATGAGGAACCGCGACATATCGGAATACTGATAAGGAACAAATAACAGGAGAACCATATGAACACACTTTATGTAGTAATGCCGGCTTACAATGAAGAGGCCAATATAGCAGAGACTGTAAGGTCATGGTATCCCGTTCTCGAGGGCAAGAGCGAGGATTCACGTCTGGTAATAGCTGACAGTGGGAGTTCGGACAGGACACATGAGATACTCGAAGAACTTCAGAGTGAATTCCCCAAGCTCGAGATCCTCACCGATTCCGACAGACAGCATGGTCCTAAGCTTATCGCACTCTACGGTTATGCAATCAGCAAGGGCGCGGATTATATCTTCCAGACAGATTCCGACGGCCAGACCGATCCGAACGAATTCGGCGCTTTCTGGGACGCCCGCGTGTCTCACGACATCATCCTCGGACATCGTAAGGTCAGAGGCGACGGCAAGTCGCGCGCCATGGTCGAGAAGGTCGTATGTCTCCTTCTGCGTCTGTATTTTCGAGTAAAGGTGCCTGATGCCAACGCACCGTTCAGACTCATGAAGAGTGATGTTGTCGCCAAATATCTCGGCCGCCTGCCGGAGGATTACAATATCCCCAACATCATGCTGACAACCTATTTCGTTCACTATAAAGAGAATGTCGAATTCCGCGTGATCACTTTTAAGCCTCGTCAGGGCGGCAAAAACTCGATCAACATCCGTAAGATCTTCAAGATCGGACGGAAGGCCTTGAAGGACTTCCGTCATTTCAAGAAAGAGATGTGATCAGATCTCGGCGATCAGCCTCTCATACCCCTTAACGATCTCGCTCCAGGTGTAGTTCTCATCGATATACCTGCGGCCGTTGACTCCCATAACCGCCATCTCTTCGGGGTGGCTTAACATGTAGTTCACGCAGCCTTCGAATTCATAGTAATCGGTATAGTAAAGTCCCCCGTTGCTCTTGACGCAGTGTCCTTTAAGGACCGGACACAGCCCGTTAACGAGCACGGGCTTACAAAGGCTCATCGACTCGAGGACAACGATCGACAGGCTCTCATATTTGGACGGAAGGATGAAGAACCGTGAAGCCGCCATGCCGGAGAACTTGTCCCACTCATCTACAAAGCCGAGAGATATGATATCGTCACGTTTGGGGATCGGCACGATCTCCTTGCCCATCAGTACGAGCTTGAGATCCGACCCGGGATTCCTTTTCTTGTATTCGGTAAAATAGCGGAACAGTTCGGGGCAGCACTTATTCTCATCGATACGGCCGACATAGAGGATAAAGTTATCGAGGTTGTACTTGGCCTTAAATGCATCCGCATCGACGCCATCGGGGATCTCGACACCAACGCCTCCGCGGCCGTCATTATCGGGCTTTCCCGAAGCAGAAGGGAACAGACGGCATGTCAGTTCTTTTTCTTCCGGGGTATTGTAATAGAATGCAGCCGGAAGCGTAAACATATGAGCGAAAATATCCAGATGAATGGGTCTCTCCTCATGAGCCGTAGGAATGAAGACCGCTTTGGACGCCACCTTGGGCAAGGCAAAATAAGTCGTGTAGTAAAGGTAGCAAACGAATACAAAACAGTCATAATCGTCAGCGTGTGCTTCGACCCAGTCTGTCAGCGCCGGACACTCAGGTCCCTGAAGTCTCATCCACTCTTCCTGTTCTTTTACACTTGTCGGGGATGTCAGCACCTTATCTGACAACTTGTTGAATACGGCAGAGTTACGCTCTGCAACCGTAGGAAAACGGTGTACAAGAACGCCGTTTAACACCTCTTCATCTGCTTCATATTCGTTCTTCCACGTTACGTAATCAACAGCCTTGGTCGTCGCGCAGTCAACCTCATGATGCCCCAGTGACACCATATGCTCGGCCACCTGTCTGGCATATGCCTCTGCACCGCCGTTAACCTCTTCTCCGTATCTCTGAACTACAAAACAGATCTTCATATCCTGTGAGCCTCACTTACCGATAAAACCGGTCAATATATCCATGAACCGCTCTGCCACATTCCCGTATGAGAAGTCGTTAAGCCGGGTCCTCTGATCCTCGATCATGACACGACGCAGTTCTTCATTATTCAATATCTCGTGTAGAT
>OMQY01000080.1 GCA_900313405.1 uncultured Eubacteriales bacterium | reverse complement strand
CGGACGGCCTTAGATCTGCATCTAAGATGATCGGGAATGCCGAGGTTCTGGGATATACGGATGATGACGGTAATTTTATCTGCTATCTGAGGGATGAAGACGGGAACAGGGACTTCTATGTATATGATGAAGACTCGGGAGACTTCTTTGTCTACAGACCTTCGGATCCCACGGCAGAGCGGATCTATCGTATAATGTTCTTTGTATTTCTTACAGTGAGTGTGATCGAGGCTATCCTGATCGTTATAGTTTTGTTTATAATACGTAAGATAATCATAATTCGGACGAAGCCGAGGCCGAAACGGGTATAAGGGAGGTTAGATGCAGGTATCGACTTTACTTTACGGAAGCGATGAATTGACCGTAGCACAGGAGAAGAAGAGGCAGGCGATAATGTATGCGCTTACCGGCGTTGTTTCATTTCTGGTGAACTCGATCAGTTTTATTGTTTTCGATAAGCTGGTAGTAAAATCAGTTTACGTTACCATCATAAAGTGGAGCTTCGATGCGATGCTGTATCTCAATCAGGGATTGTCGTGGTTCCTGTCGATGCTCGCGGCATATGTTCTTAACCGCATATTTGTATTCAGATCCCAAGGGCATGTCGTAAGAGAATTGATACATTTCATATCTCTCAGGTTCCTGACATTCCTTCTTATCAGTGAAGGACTGTTTACCGTAGTCGTCATGTTTACCGAGTACTTTGTCGATATCCCCAGAGACACTAACCTGATCACCCTGTTCGGTGTTGAACTTACGGTGCTCTACCTGCTTAAGGGGCTTAACGGTCTTATAGTGGTAGCGGCGAATTATATGCTGAGTATCCTGGTGGTATTCAAGGAGAGGAAAGATGAAGGAATCGAACAAGACACCTGCATTCCTGACGGATGCACTTAAATATGGTATTAATCTCGGTCTCGACAGGATGATGAGACTTGATGAGCTTCTTGATCACCCTTCCCGCCGACTTAAATGCATTCACATTGCCGGAACCAACGGAAAAGGTTCAGTTACTACATACATCTCGTCTATTCTGGCGGCTTCCGGTCTTAAGGTGGGTGTATATACGTCGCCGTATCTCGAGCGTTTCAGTGAGAGAATGAGGATGATCGACGGAAGAGACGGGCTGATCCGCCTCAGAAGTGACGAGACCTGCGGAGAGATCGATCCGGTATCTCTTGAAGACATTGTATCGCGTGTCAGGGAAGCCTGTGACATTATCGGTGAAGAAGGCGGAGAACACCCGACGGAGTTCGAACTGACGACTGCGGTCGCATTTGTCTGGTTCTCGGAGCAAAATGCAGATGTCGTTGTCCTTGAGACAGGACTCGGAGGGAGACTTGATTCCACCAATATAATCGAGAACCCTCTGTGCACGGCCATAACGGCTATAGGAATGGATCACTCCGACAGACTCGGGAGTACGATAGCTGAGATCGCAGGAGAGAAGGCAGGCATCTTTAAGAAAGGGTGTCCCGCTGTCGTGTCGGATCCTTTCTCGACGATACTCGATAATGATTCCGCAGGTATAGTAAAGGATGTATTCGCTCATAAGGCATCAGAGGTATCCTGCCCTATCGAGTTCGTATCGGCAGAACATGTATCAGTCAGATATACGGATGACGGGAAGATGAGGTTCAGTTCCGATTTTACAGACGGAAAGGAATATGTTACTTCGATGGTCGGACGTCATCAGATAGATAACTGTGCACTGGCGGTCGCCTGCTGCAGGAGAGTAAGAGATACTCACGGGATGGACATCTCCGAGGAGGATATCGAGACCGGTGTCCGTTATGCTTACTGGAAAGGAAGAGCGGAGTGTCTGTCGACGGATCCGATCGTAATACTCGACGGAGGGCATAATCCGCAGGGGGCGACAAGTCTGTCGCTTGTTATGAATGATATCTTCGGCGGGAAGCTGCAGGGAGTTCCTTTAAGGCTTGTCATGGGCATGATGGCCGACAAGGATACTGAGGGGATAATCGAGGCATACAGGAGCGGCGGGATCGTAATAGGAGAACTCTACGGAGTGACTGTAAATAACCCGAGGAGCATGAAGGGGACCGAGATTTGTAATCAGGTTAAACTCGTGTATAATAACGGCGTTAAGACGGTGGACTCGTTAAGCCCGGTCGAGGCGGTAAGACAGGCTTTCTCTGAGTCTGAGAAGGATGGCATGCCGCTGTTGGTAACCGGTTCACTGTATCTTATCGGTGAAGTCAGAGCAACACTTCTAGCTCTTGCAACGGATGGGAAAGAATAATGGATAAATATCAACAGCTGGCTCAGCAACTGACGCCTATTGAAGAGAAGGACCTTATCCTTTTTAATGTCAGTCCTGAAGAGAAATCACAGATAGTCAGACAGTATAACCGTGCACTTATCAATGCACAGGGAGACGGCACGGATGTAGCACAGATCTTCCTTAAGCCGTTGATCTCACAGTACTCTTCATGGGGTGATACCGCTCTTATCTTCGGTCTGTGCCTCGCTCGCGAGGGACAGTTGTCCAGAGCTGAGCAGAGCATTGAATACGCTATCAACAATACATTGGGATCCGAGATGAACCTCACGATCGCGCAGACTGCGATCAGGAGTGTCAGGGAGGATATGAAGAATCCCGAGCTTAAGAAGGAAGCCGTCGGCAAGGGAAGATCCAAGGCATCGATGGTGTCGTCGGGGGACTCGGCTGTAGCCAGAAGCGGTATGCAGGCGCCCATCCTTATGAGAGCTTCATCACGTCCGTCCAAGATACAGATGGCTTCCGATAAGGAGAGACGCGACATAATGATGCGTTCGGCATCCGGCGGTGATGAACTCCCCAGTGATGATATCAATATGGAGAATGTCAGGACGGCAGGAGAGAAGATGAGGCTCACCGTCAGAGTTATCGCAGGTATAATTATCGCTGCACTTCTCTTTGTACTCGTCTATTTTGTGATCATCCCCGCCGCACTTAAGCTTAAGTCGGCCGATGATCTTGAAGACCGTAATGATTATCTTGTAGATAAGCTCAATGAGAATAAGGATGACCCGGTCGTAGCGGCGATACTTGCCGAGTATGCGGAGACTTTCGATGATATAGACGCGGATAAGGTTACATCACAGACTGCTGAGACCAATACGGATCCCACAGGTGAGGTTACCGGTCCTTCGGAAGATACAGAGCCTTCGGATACCGATCCGGGCACATCGGATACGACAGGTGCGACGGAGACCGAGGCTGAGACGGAACCTGAAGTCACAGAGAGTATTGCGGCACCGGTTATAGGCGGTAATACGGAAGAACAATAATCATGCCCGAACAAAATGTAGTATAATGACCGACATATCGGAGGAAATGACAAATGAAATATATAAGCACCAGAGGATATGAACAGAAGTTCACGGCTGCAGAAGCCATCGTAAGAGGTATTGCTCCGGACGGAGGTCTTTTTGTTCCCGAGACTATTCCGACTCTCTCAGATGATGATATCGATCAGATGCGTAATATGCAGTTCTACCAGATATCTGCACGAGTCCTGTCGAAGTTCCTCGAGGACTTCACGGAGAAGGAACTTCTCGACTATACGTCTCAGGCTTACCATGCCGACAAGTGGGGTGAGAACACTGTCCCGCTCGTTCAGCTTAATCCTTATAACGAGAGAGAGTATATCCTGGAACTCTGGCACGGACCTACGGCTGCTTTTAAGGATGTAGCGCTTCAGCTCCTTCCTCATCTTATGACGGCTTCGATCAGGAAGACCGGTGAACAGAAGAAGATCTGCATCCTGACTGCTACATCAGGAGATACGGGTAAGGCAGCGCTCGAGGGATTCAAGGACCTCCCGGGCACTGAGATAATCGTCTTCTATCCTACGGGCGGCGTGTCTGAAGCTCAGAGACTTCAGATGGTAACCACCACGGGGTCCAACACGCATGTAATCGCGGTCAACGGATGCTTCGACGATGCTCAGACAGGTGTTAAGAAGATCTTCGCCGATAAAGCTTTCAACGAGGAATTGAATGCATCCGGCATCAAGCTGTCATCAGCCAACTCCATCAACTGGGGCCGCCTTGTTCCTCAGATCGCTTACTATGTCTATTCCTATGTAGAGCTTCTGCGCAATGAGCACATCGAGAAGGGTGAGGCTATCAATATCGTTGTACCTACGGGTAACTTCGGTAATATCCTTGCTGCATGGTATGCAAAGCAGATGGGTATCCCGGTACACAGGCTTATCTGTGCCAGCAACCGCAACAAGGTTCTCTGCGACTTCTTCAGTTCGGGTAAGTATGACAGGAACCGCGAGTTCTTCAAGACGACATCCCCCTCGATGGATATCCTCATCTCCTCGAACCTCGAGAGACTGCTCTTTGAGATATCGGGAAAGGATGCTTCCAAGGTCAACTCCTGGATGGACGATCTCGGACAGAAGGGGGTATACACGGTTGATCCTGCTACTCTCAAGTCCCTCCAGAAGCTTTTTGTCGGCGGATTTGCCGATGAGACCGGTGTATCCAAGACGATCCTTGATGTCTACGACCGTACGGACAACGTGATCGATACGCATACGGCTGTCGGATTCAATATCTACAACCGCTATCACCAGCGCTCCGGCGATGAGGCCAAGACGGTATTTGCCGCTACGGCATCTCCGTTCAAGTTCTCACCTGCCGTTATGGATGCGCTCAAGGGTTCTGGTTACAGCAACGGCCGTTCCGTAGAGACGATCATAAAGGAGCTTGCCGAGGAGAGCGGTCTTCCGATACCAGAAGGGATCAAGGACCTGTCTTCCAAGGAGATCCTGCATAAGGATGTCATCAACAAGGAAGATATGGAAGATAAGGTAAGGTCTGTCCTGGTCGGATAAGCCCTGCCCTT
>OMQY01000199.1 GCA_900313405.1 uncultured Eubacteriales bacterium | reverse complement strand
CTGAGACTTGTGGGGCTTAACTTTTTCGGTGCTAAGCTCAGCGCTGTCGAAGCTTATCTCGTTATCCTGGGTCTTGATACGCTCTCAGAGAGAATAAGGAAGCAGCAGGAGAACCTTACAGATCTTGTGGACTTCCTTAAGTCCAACGAGCATATCGCCTGGGTGAACTACCCCACACTCGAGGGTAATCCGAATAAGCAGTTGGCAGAAAAGTATCTTAAGAAAGGCGCAGGCAATATCTTCTCGTTCGCGATCAAGGGCACGACCGAGCAGAAGAACCGTTTCCTTGATTCCCTGACACTTTTCCATTTCCACGTAAATATAGGAGATGTCCGTTCCCTCATCGTTAATTCTCCTCAAACAACTCACAGCGAGCTTGACGGCGACGAGAGAGTAAAGGCCGATCTTAGTGAGGATCTCATAAGAGTATCAGTCGGTCTCGAGGATTCAAAAGATCTCATTGAGGATCTGAGGACATCCCTGGAACAGGTTTTCGGTTCCTGATATTAGCGAAAAGAAGGTAGTATTTAACATGACAAAAATCAATCTTGATCTGCCTGCAGTAGAGATACGTGAGGTAAGGATCAATTCCATTTCCGCATACGACGGGAATGCCAAGGATCTCGTTGAGAAGTCGCACTGCGAAGGCAGGCTTAAGGACAGAGAGCGTTCATTTATGCAGTGCGCCGGCTGCTCGATAAGTAAAGCAGCATGTATGACGATACTCATTCAGGACGCGGCTGTCATAGAACACGGTCCCATCGGTTGTTCGACCTGCCTGCAGGAGTTCAACTTCACCTATATGGTCAACGCCGATCTGCGTAATGTATCCGATCCCAAGCAGAGGAAGATCTATTCGACCAATCTTCAGGAGAAAGACACAGTCTACGGCGGTAACGCCAAGCTCGAGAAGACGATCAGGGAAGTATACGAGAGAGAAAAGCCCAATGCGATCTTTGTCCTGTCCACATGCGCATCCGCCATTGTCGGTGATGACATCGAGAGTGCCTGTGATCAGGCTGAAGCCGAATTCGGTATCCCGGTAGTGGCGATAACCTGTGAGGGCTTCAGATCCAAGATCTGGACTACCGGTTTTGATGCGGGCTATCACGGTATCGCCCGTAAGCTTATCGAGAAGACCGACAAGAAGAGCGACTTCATAAATGTTATCAACTTCTGGGGAAGCGACCGTTTCTCCGAGTGGTTCAAGCCCTTCGGCTACAGGCCTAATTACATTACGCCGTATTCCACGGTAAACACCCTGAGGCATTCCGGTGAAGCAGTTGCAACCGTTCAGGCGTGCTCCACTCTCGGAAGCTATCTGGGTGCGGCGCTCGAACAGGAATACGGAGTGCCCGAGGTTCCCACGGCTCCGCCTTACGGTATCGCTCAGACGGATCGTTGGTTCAGAGCTCTGGGTAAGATCCTTCATCAGGAAGATGTGGCCGAGAAGATCATCGAAGAGAAGAAGAAAGAATATCTTCCTCAGATCGAAGAATTAAGAGAGAAGCTGAGCGGCAAGACGGCCTACGTTACCGGTGGAGCAGCTCACGGACACGCACTCTTGAGTGTTCTGGGAGAATTGGGGATAAGAGCTAAGGGCGCTTCCATCTTCCATCACGATCCCGTCTACGACATCGGTGATGAGAATAACGATCAGTTAAGACAGAGAGTCGAAGACTTCGGAGATGTACCTCACTATCGCGTATGCTCCAAGCAGGAGTTCGAGCTGGTAAATGCGCTGGGTAAGCTCCATCCGGATGTGCTTCTGGCCCGTCACGGAGGAATGACACTCTGGGGCGCCAAGTACGGGATTCCCAGCCTCCTGATAGGTGACGAACACTACGGAATGGGATATGAGGGAATAGTAGATTACGGTAATCGCATTTTGGATGTTATCGAGAACGATGAGTTCGTCAAGAATCTTCAGAAGCACGCCGTCAATCCCTACACCAAATGGTGGCTCACTCAGGACAGTGACTACTTTATGAAGGCTACAGAAAAGGAGAAAGGTCAGTAATGGCAGCATATAACGGAATGATCGAACAACCGAGATTCTCTTGTGCGATCGGCGCTCTTCAGAGCGTTGTCGCCATCCCGAGAGCGGTACCGATCCTGCACTCGGGTCCCGGATGCGGAGATATGGTATCGGGATTCTTTGAGAGGAGTAAAGGTTATGCAGGAGGAGACACTTCGCCTTGTACCAACTTCAATGAGAAGGATGTTGTTTTCGGTGCGGTAGATAAGCTTCGGAAGATCATCAGCAACAGCTACAAGGTGCTTGATACGGACCTGCAGGTCGTTATGACCGGCTGCACAGGCGGAATCGTAGGTGATGATATCGAGTCGGTAGTGGCAGAGTTCCAGAATGAGGGTAAGCCCATCGTTGCTGTTGACACTCCCGGATTCAAGTGCAATAACTATCAGTCGCACTCGAATGTCGTAAAGGCGATCATCGATCAATATGTAAGTCTTTATGAAGATGAGCATCCTTACAGGAGCAAGAGCAAGCTGGTGAATCTTTTTGCTTCGCTTCCTTATCAGGATCCCTTCTGGAAGGGGAACTTAAGAGAATATAAGAGACTGCTTGAAGGTCTGGGACTTAAGGTTAATGTGCTCTTCGGACCCGAGAGCGGCGGAGTTGCAGAGTGGAGGACCATCCCGGAAGCTAACTTCAACATCCTCGTTTCCCCCTGGTACGGCAAACCGATCGTAGATGACCTGAAGAACAGATACGGACAGCCTTATACGTGGTTCCATTCGCTTCCCATCGGAGGAAACGAGACCGAGAAGTTCTTGAATCAGGTGCTGGACTTCGCGATCGAGCAAAGAAGCGGCATCAGCAAGAACGATGCCAGAAAGTTCATTCAGAAAGAGGTCGATGCCTACTATGAGGAGATCGATAATCTGGCGACTTTCCTTCTGGAGTTCAGATACGGCCTTCCCAATCACGCTCACATCTTTGCAGATGCAGGCTATGTTGTGGGGATCTCCAAATTCCTTCTTCACGAGACGGGTGTTGTTCCTAAGGAAGTTTTCGCTATTGACAATACTCCTCAAAAATACCAGGAGGATATCTTGAAGGACCTCGCATCTACTTCGGATAAGAAGACGATACCTCTCTACTTTGAACCGGATGCGGGCAAGGCTCAGAACCTGGTAAGGAGCATCTCACATAAGGGCAACGGTATCATCCTGGGAAGCGGCTGGGATAAGAACCTGGCCTCGGAGAAAGGCTATGAATTCCTGTCGATCGCTGTCCCGAGTCCCGTGCGTCTCGTAATGACCACGAACTATGTAGGCTTCAGCGGAGGCTTAAGACTCATAGAGGATATCTATCACAAGGCTCTTGATCTTTACATGTAAGGTGGCAGCAGATGGGAAACTACAGGGTAGCATTTGCCAGCACTGACGGCATACAGATAGATCAGCACTTCGGTACGGCCCGTTACTGGCAGATATTCGATCTCGGACAGACGGCCGAGTTCGTTGAGGACAGGATGACGAGACCGTCCTGCAAGGGTCACTGTGAGGGCGGATTTGAAGATACACTTGAGACGCTTAAGGATTGTCAGGCTCTTTTCTGTATAAAGATCGGACCCGGTGCAGCGGAAGTCTGCATCTCAAGAGGCGTAAGAGTCTTCGAGGCAAGAGGCCCGATAGACAGGATCGCCGCCAGCATTATCAGCAACAGGCTTCTTGATAATGATCAGGAAGGCTAAAGGGAGGAACAATGGCAGTTTCATTTGATGAGCTTAAACAGAAACATCCTTGTTTTGCCCTTGGCGCCAAGACTAACAACGGAAGGATCCATCTGCCCGTGTCGGCCGGTTGCAATATCGCCTGCCGGTTCTGCAAGAGGGACTTTAACGATCATGAGCAGAGACCGGGAGTGTCTTCTGCCCTGCTCACGCCCGAGGAGGCCGTTGAAGCCGTAGAGCGTGCCGTCAGGCTGATGCCGGACATACATGTTGTCGGTGTAGCAGGTCCGGGGGATACTCTGGCTTCGCCTTATGCACTGGAGACCTTCAAGGCTGTAAATAAAAAGTATCCGGATCTCATCAGCTGCATGAGCACGAACGGTCTGCTGCTTGACGAACTGGCTGACGAAGTGATAGAAGCCGGGATCGATTCTCTTACTGTGACAGTAAATGCCGTTGATCCCGAGATACAAGCCGAGATCAACGAATACATAATCTACCACGGCAAGAAGATAGAAGGTATAGAGGCTGCTGAGATACTGATACGGAATCAGTTGAACGGTATAAGAAAAGTATCTGCCGGAGGAGTTACGGTCAAGGTCAACACTGTCCTGATCCCCGAGATAAACAAGGATCATATCGAGGAGGTGGCCAAGACCGTAGCAGAGTGCGGGGCAACCATATACAACATCATCCCATTGATCCCCAATCACGAGCTGTCCTGGTGCACCGAGCCGGACTGTGCATCCTTGGGGATCGCGAGGCTCAAGGCCGAGAAGTATATCAAAGTCTTCAGGCACTGTCAGCGCTGCAGGGCGGATGCCGTCGGAATCCCCGGCGGGAAGGACATATCAAAACAGATCTATTTGCGGGAGATCAAAGCGACGGATACATTCTCGCACGGATAAATATAAGATCGGAAAGGAAAAAGACTATGGCTAAGGAAACCAGACAGATCGCAATCTATGGAAAAGGAGGTATCGGCAAGTCCACAACGACGCAGAACCTGACATCAGGTCTGGCGGAAATGGGTAAGCACATAATGGTCGTCGGCTGTGACCCCAAGGCGGATTCCACCCGTCTTCTCTTGGGAACACTGGCACAGAGGACGGTTCTCGATACTATCCGTGAGGAGGGTGAGGATATCTCACTCGATGACATCCTGAAGGAGGGCTTCGGCGGCATCAAATGCGTGGAGTCCGGCGGACCGGAACCCGGTGTAGGCTGCGCAGGCCGAGGCATCATCACATCCATCGGTCTATTGGAGCAGGAAGGTGCTTACACCGATGATCTTGATTATGTTTTCTATGATGTATTGGGAGACGTTGTGTGCGGAGGCTTCGCTATGCCGATGCGTGAAGGAAAAGCCAAGGAGATCTACATCGTCGCATCAGGCGAGATGATGGCTCTTTATGCGGCAAACAACATATCCAAGGGTATCGCCAAGTACGCCCGTAAGAGCGGTGTCCGCCTGGGCGGTCTTATCTGCAACTCACGTAATGTTGACAGGGAGAAGGATCTTCTGACTGCATTCGCCAAAGAATTGAATACACAGCTGATATACTTTGTTCCGCGTAACAACGTGGTTCAGAGGGCAGAGATCAACAGAAAGACCGTAATCGAGTATGAACCCAAGTCATCCCAGGCAGATGAGTACAGAGCACTTGCCAGGGCGATCGATAAGAATACCATGTTTACGATCCCTACGCCTATGACGCAGGAAAGACTCGAGGAGATCCTTCTCGAGTACGGTCTGATGGACTCGCTGAAGGATAACTACGCGATCTGATAGAGGATCATTCGGATATAAGAAAGACACGGCGGAATATACGCCGTGTTTTTTGTTATATTTATTTCCGAAAAGTTTATGAGAAGCATGCAACATTTCGGATCCGGCGTTTGTATTAATGTCAGAAACCGCAAAACGGAGGAATCAAAAGATGAAAAACACAAAGAAGCTCATGGCCGCTTTTATGGCATCGACAATGATGGTAACAGGGCTCGCAGGATGCAGTTCCGGTGACAAGGAGGATGCCGAAGAGACGACAGCACACACGAGGACCGAAGCTCAGTACAAGGGAAGCTTTAATGTCAGCGAGGCTCCTTCTGCCGCGTACGACGAAGATGCGATGAATGAGGCTTATCTGAATTATGCTATCAGCCTTTTCGCTCAGACGTTAGGGTCGGCCACAGAAGATGAGAATATCATGATATCGCCTGCTTCCATTGCACTTGCAATGGAGATGACCGGCGCCGGTGCCTGTGATGACACATTGAGACAGATCACGGATCTTATATCGGCAGACGCCACGCCTGAGGAGGTGCAGGCATTTATGGCCGATCTCAACGAGCATCTGAACAACGCCGAGGCGTTGGAACTTCACAGTGCCAACTCTATGTGGGCAAACGAGGATATCCTCGGCGGCAAGATCAGTGACGAATATCTGGAATTCATAAGAGAATACTACGAGGCAGAGGGACAGGAGATCGAATTCGATCAATCCGCCGTCGATATCATCAATGATTGGATAGAGGAAAAGACAAACGGCATGATCCCCGACATGATCAGCGAACTCGGTCCCGATACCGTGATGGTCCTGGTAAATGCGATCGCATTTGAGGCGCAGTGGTTCAAGCCTTATGAAGAGTATCAGGTCAACGAGAACGGTGAGTTCACCAATTCCGACGGAGAGGTTCAGACCGTAACAATGCTGAATGACACGCTGTCGGGATATTTCTCGACTGAGTTTGCAACAGGCTTCAAGAGATATTATACAGGCGGCGATTACTATTTCCTCGCCATGCTTCCCACAGACGAGAGTGTAAATATCAACGAGTTCGCTGCGGGACTTACAGGCGATATGTACAGAGAATTCATCGACAGCTATGCCGCCTCCGCCGATGTATATACCCGTCTTCCCGAGTTCGGATATGATTATTCGGTAGTACTCAATGATATACTCCGCGCAATGGGCGTTGAAGATGCTTTTACGGATAACGCCAACTTCGGGAATATAACAGAAGAGGAAATGCTCTACATAAGCAAGGTCCTTCATAACACACATATCGAAGTAGACCGTAACGGGACGAGAGCTGCGGCTGCTACGGCAGTTATGCTGGACACTCTGGGAATATCCATTGCTGATGATGAAGTAGTTACGATCTATCTTGACAGACCGTTCGTATATGCGATCGTTGATGCTTCTACCGATATTCCCGTCTTCATCGGTACAGTTAACGAGATCTGATAATAAACAAGCCCTCAAACACATGGAATGGATAAATGGTCCCGCACTTGGTCTCAGGTGCGGGATCGTTTTGTCTTTTTCTCGGAACATAATAGTATTGCCATATAGACACATATTTGATTTTTCTATTTGTAGGACTTCCGATCAATGACTATAATCTACTCAGTTCAGTAACTTGCAAAAGATATCTGAACGAGTATACTTGCCGGTGATACCGGCGAAAGGAACAGAATATGGCAGACAACAGACTTGACAACAAAACTCGGCAAAGGAGACTTGCTTATGCGGGCATGCTGGCGGCATTTGTGTTTGCCGGAACCGAGATCCATGTATCGACCGCCATCGGTTATGTTAACCTGGGCGATGCCGTTATCCTCATTGCCGCATATCTACTCGGTCCGTTTGCATTTTTCCCGGCAGCTATCGGCTCCGCTCTCGGAGATCTGATGGCGGGCTATGCTCAATACATAATCCCTACATTTATCATCAAGGGTGCCATGGGTGCCATAGCGGGCGCGATCCTTCTGTCAAAGGAAGGCAAGCAGATCCCGATCGCGCGCAGGATCATTGCAGCGGTCTTAGCCGAGATAATAATGGTAGGCGGATACTTTGCATTCGAGGCTCTTCCGTTCATGTACGGACCTGCGGCAGCAGCCGGATCTCTTATTCCTAATCTGATCCAGGCCGCGGCAGCAATAGCGATCGCAATTCCGATCACATATGTAAGCGGATTTCAAAGGATCAAGAACGAGTTCTGAACTTATCGCTCCATATCGACACAGTCCTTGAGGAGTTCGACTATCGGCAAGCCCTGAGGGCACGCGCCTTCGCACTGACCGCATTCTATGCACTCGGAAGCTTTGCCCTTATCCTGTGTGGCTATCGCGTAAGCCTGAGACCCGTGATCCCAGCTCGGTCTCCTGATCTCGCCGTTCTTTACGGCGAAGATCTCGGGGATAGCGATATTCATGGGACAGCCGTCCGTACAGTAGTGACATGATGTGCACTTAATGGAATAGTCCTTGGTAAGTTCCTCCTGAACTCTCCGGATGACGTCCTGCTCTTCTTCGTTAAGAGGCTTGAAGTCGCGCATATAGGAGATGTTATCTTCCATCTGTTCGATGTTGGACATCCCGGATAATACGGAGATGATGCCGTCCATTGAGGCGACATAACGTATTGCCCAGGAAGCATAGGATGCATCGGGATCATAGGCCTTGAAGATATCCTTGACGCCCGAAGGAGGATCGGCAAGTCCGCCGCCTTTGACCGGCTCCATTACGGTTATCGGGACATCATGGCGCCTTGCAATCTCGTAGCACTCGCGCGAGGCGACACCGGGATTCTCCCAGTCGGCATAATTGATCTGAAGCTGGATAAAATCAACATCCGGATGATCTGTGAGCAGTTCCTCGAGAAGCGCGGGATCAGCGTGGAAAGAGAACCCGTATCTCTTAATGAGACCCTTCTCCTTCTGTTCTTTGACAAAATCCCATAGGTGGTACTTGTCATAGAGC
The DNA here is from genome assembly GCA_900313405.1 of uncultured Eubacteriales bacterium. Next base: position 8,378 of record OMQY01000199.1, on the reverse strand, counting down.
TGATAATTATTCCTCTGGAGAGCGTGGAGCAGATAGTAATCGAAATACCCTGCGCCGGTCCTCTCAAGACTTGTATAGAACTGCTGCTTGGCGCTCGCTTCATCGTGACACTGAAGCATCGCATTGAGCTTGGTACAAAGCGTATAGCTCTCACGCGGGTAGCGATCGACCAGTGCCTTCCTTGCCGCCTCCTCCGAACCGCCGTTGTCATAGATATAGGCCGTATCAAAATAGGTGCCGCCGGCTTCGATGAACTTATCTACCATAAGGGATGTCTGTTCGATATCGATCGTCCCGTCAGACAGAGTGGGAAGTCTCATAAGACCGAATCCCAACTTAAAAACGTCCTTCCAGTAATCCTTGCTCATAAGGGCACCTCCTTGTTTGTAACGCTGATTTGATTATAACATCGTGACCTTTTACATTTTGTCCGAATATTGACACTTCATTCTGTTATAATAGTCGAAAAGATGATAATGGAGTGTTTAAGGTGATACAAAGAGACGATAATGAGCTCGATTTTATGAGCGAGCTCAATTCCATACTTGAGGATGCCCGTGAAGCAGGAGGAGACAGGGATGTGTCCGAATTGCTCGACGGTCTTAATCCGGAACAGAGGGAAGCGGTCACGCATATCGAAGGACCGTTGCTCATCCTGGCGGGTGCCGGGTCCGGTAAGACAAGGGTCATCACATATCGTATAGCGTATATGCTGAAGAAGCACAATGTAGCTCCCGGATCCATCCTGGCAATTACTTTCACGAACAAGGCTGCCATGGAGATGCGCGAGAGGATCGAGGCTTTGGTCGGCGAGAAGTCAAAGTATATCTGGTGCGGAACGTTCCACAGTATTTTCGCCAGGATCATGAGAAGACATGCCGAGCTGATCGGCTATGACAAGAACTTCACGATCATCGACACGGATGATCAGGTCAAGCTGATCAAGCAGGCTATGGATGAACTCGAGATCCCCGACAAGACATATAAGCCGAGGAACTTCCAGTTCGAGATATCGAATGCCAAGAATCATATGATCTCTCCCGAGGAGTATGAAGCCCAGACAGGCGGCGATTCATATAAGCTCCTGGCCTCGAAGGTGTACTATAAGTACAATGCCAAGCTTGCCGAGAATAATTCCATGGACTTCGATGACATACTCCTTAATATGTCGCGCCTGCTCAAAGAGAATCCCGAGGTACTCGAGTATTATCACAACAAGTTCAGATACATCATGGTCGATGAGTATCAGGATACGAATAAGCCTCAGTATGACGTTATCATGCGTCTGGCAGGCAAGGACGGCAATATCTGTGTGGTAGGTGACGACGATCAGTCGATATATGCTTTCAGAGGTGCTGATGTCAGGATGATCCTGAGCTTCGAGAACGATTTTCAGGATGCACATGTGGTCAAGCTTGAGCAGAACTACAGATCCACGGCTACTATCCTCGATGCTGCGAATGAAGTCATAGCCAATAACAGTCACAGGAAGAGCAAGGTCCTGAGGACCGAAGGCGATGCAGGCGAGAAGATCATCGTCATGAATACGGATACGCAGGCCGTGGAAGCCAAATGGACGGCAGATACCATTCGCATGATGGTCGGCAAAGGTAAGTTCAAGTATTCGGATATAGCCGTACTTTACAGGATGAATGCACTGTCGAGAACTATCGAGAGTGCGATGAGAGACAAGGGCATCCCGTTCAGGATATACGGCGGCATGCGATTCTATGATCGTAAGGAGATCAAGGATGTATTGGCATACTTGAGGATCATAAATGACAGTAAGGACGATCTGGCTCTCGAGAGGATAATCAACGTGCCCAAAAGAGGGATCGGTGACACTACGATCGAGAGAGTGAGACTGATCGCTGCCGAGAATAATATGAGTATGTTCGATGTATGTTCCCGTGCGTCGGATTTCCCCGACATTTCCAGAAGTTCCGCCAAGCTCTTGTCTTTCGCGGCTCTTATTACAAGATTCAGGTCGGAACTCGACGACGATATCAAGACCTTCCAGGAGTTCATCGACTATGTTGAGAACGAGTCAGGCATAATCGACGAGATAATATCACAGAGGGAGAGCAAAGGTGAGCTCACGGATCGTGTCGAGAACTTAAAGGAGCTCCTGTCAGAAGCGGAGGAATTCGAGAAGAGTCACAGGACGTCGAATCTGACTGAGGAAGATGATGCGCTTCGTAAGGCAGAGGCCGAGGCAGATGAGTTTTTCGAAGAGGAGAACCGGACGGCAGATACACTAAGAGGTCTGCTCGCGCTGTATCTGGAGAATGCCGCGCTCTATTCGGAAGGAGACAGTGATGATTCTAATGAAGATTATGTTAAGCTGATGACGATACACAGTGCCAAGGGCCTTGAATTCGGAGCGGTATTCCTGATCGGCGCGGAAGACGGGATATTCCCGAGTTATAAGTCGATATCTACCGTAGCCGAGATCGAGGAAGAGAGGCGACTGATGTATGTGGCTATCACGAGAGCCAAGAGGAACCTGTTCCTCATCCTGACCCGGCAGCGCATGCTGTTCGGTCAGACGCAGTGCAATCCTCCTTCGAGATTCCTGAAGGAGATCGACCCCTCGCACATCTACAGGATGGGAGGCGCGCGTGAGGTCGAGAAGAAGCCCGAGCCCCGCGGGATATCGCCGGCACGCGAAGAAGCGAGACGTAATATCGCGAGTGCTCTGTCCTCATCGGTTACGGGACCGAAGAGGAATGCCGTGACAAAGCCGGGATCACTGGCACCTTCGGAACTGCATGTCGGAATGAATATCGTTCACGACAGGTTCGGTCCCGGTGTTGTTATCAAGCTCGAACCTGTGGCGGGTGATGCACTCGTCACCGTGGACTTCGACGGAAATCGGAAGAATATGCTGGCCAAGTCAGCAGGACTTAAGAGAGGAGACCGTTAATGAGCGACAGTTTGTTTGATCTGTACAGCAGCGAATTCGCTGATATCGACTTCGAGCCCAGGCTTATACGTAACGAGCGTGACGCTGAACTGCTCGGACTGCTGCGTGAGGAGCGCGAGAGCACATTATCGGCTTATGCTCAGAAGAGTTCGGAGTCCAGAGGCAGGATAAGATATGAGGAGCCTGCGATAATCAGGAGCTGTTATGAGAGAGATATGGGAAGGATAATCTTCTCGCAGGCTTTCAGGAGATTGAGGCATAAGACACAGGTATTCTTTAATCCGGTGAACGATCACATATGTTCAAGGATAGAGCATGTGATCTATGTCAACTACATCTCGACGATCATCGGACGTGCACTGAACCTCAATATCGAACTGATCCAGGCTATCGCCATGGGTCATGATATCGGTCATGCGCCGTTCGGCCATACGGGAGAGAGGGCGCTTAACAAGTGCATCAAGTCAGTCGATCCCAAGCTGTTCTTCGAACATGAAGTCCATTCTCTTCGAGTGATAGATGTCCTCGAGGAAAGAAGACCGGGTCAGAATGGTCTCAATCTGACCTTTGAAGTACGAGACGGGATCGTGTCACACTGCGGTGAGACTTATGACGAACACTCTCTCGCACCGAAGAGAGACAAGACGGAGGCCGAGGTCTCCGCCAAGCCTGAGAAGGACAGGACGGCTCCCGCCACACTTGAAGGCTGCGTCGTCAGGTTTGCCGATAAGATCGCATATGTCGGCAGGGACGTTGAGGATGCCAGGAGAGCCGGCATAATCGGAGGCAGTGATTTCCTCCCGCCTGAGGTCAGGAACAGACTCGGAGAGACTAATTCCGAGACGATCAACACTCTTGTGGGAGACCTTATCCATTGCAGTATCAATTCTGACAGGATCACAATGTCAGAAGGTAACTTCAAGGCCATGAACGAGTTCCTTACGAAGAACTTCGAGGAGATCTATTCGGCTCCTAAGATCAAGACATATGAGAAGACGATCTACATACTTGTGGAGGCACTTTTCGACGCATTTATGGAATGTACGGAGGATCTCGAGAAGTATATGAATTCCGAGAATGAGGTATTGAGGAGTTTTGCCAAGTTCGCTCTCAATCATCCTCAGCCCGGATGCCCGCAGGTCCAGAAGGTTGTGGATTATATCGCGGGAATGACGGATACGTTTGCCAATTCCTGCTTTGACGCACTCTATAAGGTATAAGGGGGAAGAGATATGGAACAGTACGGTTTTTTCGCTATGCTGGATCGAATGCAGTATATCAACAGATGGGGACTGATGAGGAACAGCAGAGTAGAGAATATAAAGGAACACAGCTTTGATGTAGCGGTCATCGCGCATGCACTGACTGTCCTTCATAACAGGTTTAACCGTGATGTTGAGGGTGCGATATTGCCTGATCCGTATAAGGTGCAGGCATATGCTCTCTATCATGACTGTACCGAGATCATTACGGGAGATCTTCCTACCCCAATAAAGTACAGGAATGATATTATCAAGGAGGCATATAAGGAAGTTGAGCATGAGGCGGCCGTAAGACTGTCCGAATTGTTGCCCGGGGATATGCAGGAACAGTATCTGGAGTTGCTCGATCCCGCCCGGGCAGATGAGGAAGGCAAGCTTTGTCACAGACTGGTGAAGGCAGCCGACAGGATATCCGCATATATCAAGTGCATCACGGAGGAGACTTCCGGCAATATGGAATTTCAGTCCGCCAAGGATTCGATAAGGGAGACGATCGATAAGATCGGTCTGCCTGAGGTAGACTATTTCATGGAGCATTTTGTGCCGTCATACGGTTATACGCTCGATCAGCTGAGCAGAGCGTCAGAAGGATAAGACTACGAAGGAGACACATTCTTGAAGGGATACAGACTTCAGTACATCATATCCATAGCAGCAGCTGTGATCATGTCGATCGCGGCTGTGATACTGATGAACAGACTTCTTGATTCTTCTGTTAATCCGTCCGGAATAGATCATAACGGAAGTCTTATCGTCGAGCGTGCCGCTGAACTGACTGACGGTTCGGGATATTCGGACAAGGCACAGGCAAGGATCGATGCAGGGCTCATGACAGTAGGAGACTATGTTATCCGCTCGATGACGTCGCCTTCTTATCTGTCGGATGACATTACGGATGAGAGATTTGCATCTGATCTGTGTTATGTGATCACGGGGGATCATAATGATCCGTTGGCGGATGATATCCTTGAGGATCTGGGATCATCTTCCCGTAAGTATGTAATCGATGAATACCTGTCACAGGAAGACAACTGCTATTCGGCCAGTGCCGCCGTCCCCCGTACGGGAAGTACATTTACAGACTGTACGGTTTCCAGGACTGTGGGTGACAGTGAAGGCATAACGATCGGAATAAGAGAAGTAACGGGTACGTTCTCCGTGACGGGAGATGAAGTACGTACAGACTTCTTTGTTGACGGTGTCCTTTATCAGGGTAATCTCAAGATGACCGAGACGGAGACCGGTGTATATGACTACATAATGGCATGGGATACGGCCGGCGTAGATCCGGGGGAACATGATGTCAGTATACTCATGCGGTCTTCTGACGGTCGCGGTATGACGGCAGATGGCGGCAAGATCTATGTTCCCTCCTGTATGAAGCTCGAGAATGCTTCGGTCGCCTACGGATCGATCGATGAAGGGAGCAGCGAATCCTGGTATACACTTGACGCCGGTGAGAATCATGCATTTGTCAATTTCCTTGGGATGTCCGATGACATTAAGGTGTCCCTTTATGATGTATACGGAAATATCATCGGTACCAACGATGTTCGCGGTTCTAACATCGAGGTATTGAGAGGCTACCGTCAGGACGTGGCAGCGGTTGAAGAAGAGACCGGCATCACCGGAGTATCCAACGCCTTCTATGTAAGAGTAAGGAGAGGCGATAACTGCAGCACACAGACCGGAAGAGTCGACTACACGATGGTACAGAGCCTTAATGTGGCAAAGGTCTCGGGCAGTATCTGTGCAGTCCTTGACGGGACGGGTGCTGTTCCGACTCCGCTGCCCCTATCAGGAGCATCCGATATGACCGGTACGCCAATAAGACTTAAGAACGGGGACGGCGAGGTGTTTACCGAACTGTTCGAAGATATTTATTTCTATCCGATCAACGGATTCCTGACGGAGTTCTATGTAAGGGATGCTGTCACGGGGAATGCACTGATGCTGTGCCCTCAGTTCGACAAGAATATGGTGGATTACGGATACTATACCAAGACGACCGAGAAGATCACGGTAAACGCTTCATCGCAGGAGGGTTACTGTTCTACGGTCAGGATCTCATGTACGAATTCCGACGGACAGTTTGACGCGATGCAGGGACAGGGAATAACGCTTGCAGACGGTGAGAATGAGATAACCGTTACCGTCACGTCATTTACCGGAGAGGATAAGGTATATACGATCTATGTTCTTAAGGGAGATGATGAGGGTGACTTCGCCGAGGATATCCTGTCAAGGTTCCCCGCATCGTATATGAGCGGTCTCTGGATGCTCCATAAGATCCACCCCAATTATATTTTCGAAGAATACAGGACCGGACTCGACTTCGCGACCGTGCTCGGTAATGAGGATTCCGGCAGCAGGAGTCTTGCCAACGAGTATTCGAATCCCGAGTGGATCAAGCCTGACAGTCCTCTTTATGACGGCGGCGGATGGTACGCTGCGAAGAATGAAGTAGTCAGCTACTTCCTCGATCCCCGTAACTTCCTGGAGCCGAGACATCTTTTCATGTTCGAGAAATTGTCTTTTGATGCCAATGTTCATACTGTTGAAGGCGTTCGTTCCATGATAAGCGGAAGCTTTATGGATACTGATGAGCATGATTTTGCTCAGATAATCTACGATGCCGGTCAGATCGCGGATGTGTCGCCTTATCTTCTGGCGAGCAGGATATTGCAGGAGATGGGATATAACGGTGAATCGGCTCTCTGTCACGGAACACTTCAGGGATTCGAAGGTTATTACAATTTCTACAATATCGGATCCACACCCGATCCGAGTATCGAGAACGGGGCCCTGATCAATGGCGCGAGGTATGCCAGATGGGGACGTGATCCCGAGGGGCACACTATAGATGAGAGTGAAGCTGCTCTTCTCCTGCCTTGGGATAATGTAGAGGATGCCATAACCGGCGGTGCACTTTGGATCGCGGACGGTTATACCGATGTCGGACAGAATACACTCTACTTCCAGAAATTCGATGTGGTCGATAATGACGACGGATTATATAATCATCAATATGCACAGAATATCTCAATGGCATATACGGAAGGGGCGAGATATTTCTCCGGATACTCCTGGACGTCGATGCTCGACCGTGAATTTGTCTTTGTGATCCCTGTGTATGAGAATATGCCGGATAGTTACGGGTACTACCCGAGACCGGATACTTGATCGGAGGATATATGCGCAAAGGAGTCAGGACAGCATTGCTTCTTACGTGGATGGTCGTTATCGTCCTGTCATCTGTCCTGTTGCCTTTTGTTACCGGTACTGCAGGAAAAGTCAGAGCTGACGGAACGATTACCCTGTCACTTCAGACTACTTCTTCGAATCCCAACCCGGGGGACATTATAACCGTAACGGTATATGCGGATAATCTTCCTCATATCACACGATTCGGCCCGATAGCATTTGACTACAACGAAGCGCAGGCGGAATTCGTATCGTGCCAGCCGTCACCGGATCTGGTCAACTTCATTTATACATCCGATACATCTGAACCCGGAACGGTCATGATATCTGCTGCTGATGAGATGAGCGAGGAACTGATAAGTGATGCGCTCGAAGCGGGCGGAAATCTCGATAACGATCCCTCCTTTTATTCTGACGGGCAGGTTATCCTTTTCAGCGTATCTTTCAGAGTACTGGAGAGTGCCGACGGAGTAATGACATTCTCGATATCTGATACGGGCGCCTTTACCGACAGTTCTTCCGACAATGTTTATGCAGTATCCGCAGGTGCGCTGTTTGTTACCATCTCTGAAGCGATCTCGGGAGACAGCAGTCTGTCCGGTCTTTCCATTCCCGGTATCGCTCTTAATCCCGTATTCGATTCCGCAGTTACGGACTATACTGCTACGGTCAACCGTAATGTAACGGAAGTGAATGTTGATACGACTCCGACAAATACAAATGCGAGTATTGTTATAGGAGGCTCTACGAACCTTCAAGTCGGTGAGAATCTGATCACGATAGATGTCACGTCACAGGACGGGAGCAGTACGACACAGTATAAGATCTACCTGTACAGACAGGAAGATACGCTTCCTGAAGGTGCAGGCGTAGTCGATGCTCTCGGTAAGACGTTCTCCTTTGTCAATATACCTCCGGATCCCGTCATGCCCGAGGGATTCTCTCAGACTGTGAGAGTTGTTAACGGATACAGTGTTCCGGTATAT
>OMQY01000032.1 GCA_900313405.1 uncultured Eubacteriales bacterium | reverse complement strand
GCCTCAGCTGCCTCTTCTGCGACAGTTGCTGCTTCGACTGCTGCCTCGGGCTTCACGATAGGCGAACCGCACTCGGAACAAAATCTGTACTGATCGTCAACTTCAGCGCCACAGGAGCTACACTTGATCATTCCCATAATTCCATACCTCCATTTTTTATTCAAAACATATCCATTTTAACAATTCTTGACAGATATCTCAATAAAATAAGATATTTATCAGAGTTCCTTCAGGTAATCCATGAAGTTGTTCTTGTTCTCGAGGGCTGTCGTAGTCGGCCTGCCGAGATCGTCCCGGGCTCCGGTGTTGCATGTTACTTCGATGAATGACAGCTCGCCGGATGCAGAAGCTTCGGCAAGTGCGCGATCCAGAGACTCCTCATCCTCAACGCGTACTGCGCGAGGGTATCCGCAGGCTTTGGCGATGGATACCATGTCGATATCTGATGCTACGGTGGGCATGCCGCCGACAGTCTCGTGTGCTCCGTTATTGATCAGGACGTGTATCAGATTCGATGGTCTGTTCGAACCGATGACGGCCATCGCACCCATATGCATGAGGGCAGCACCGTCACCGTCGATACACCAGATCTTCTGCTGCGGCTTGTTGAGAGCGATGCCGAGAGCGATACTGCTGCTGTGTCCCATCGATCCGACTGTCAGGAAATCGTACTTGTGGCTCTGGCCTGCGGCAGTCCTTATCTCGAAAAGCTCGCGGCTCGCCTTACCTGTCGTCGATACGATCGGATCCTCCCCGGCTGCAGCTGCGATGTGTCTGATGATGTCCTCGCGGATCAGCTTATTGCTGTTGGTATAGTCGACCTTTCCGTCGAACTCGAGCGCGCCCTTACGGATAACAAAGGCTACATCCTTGCCTTTGGCGAGGATCTCATTAAATCCCTTCATTGCTTTGTTAACATCATCCTCTGTCGTATCCTTGCCGATCACAAAGTATGCGATGTCCATATCTTCGAGGAGCTTGAGCGTTACCTCACCCTGATAGATATGCTGCGGCTCGTCATGTACGCCGGGCTCGCCTCTCCAGCCGATAATGAACACGGTGGGGATAGCATATACCTTGTCGTTCAGAAGAGAAGCGACCGGATTGATGATATTGCCCTCGCCGCTGTTCTGCATATAGACGACGGGGACCTTGCCGGTAGCCAGATGGTAACCGGCTGCCAGTGCGGTACAGTTGCCTTCGTTGGCGGCGATTATGTGATGAGCGGGATCGATGCCGTATTCGCTCATGAGGTAATTGCAGAGTGCCTTGAGCTGGGAATCCGGAACACCTGTATAGAAGTCGGAACCAATCGCTTTGATAAGTGTAGTTACTTGCATATTCTTGCCTCCGGGATATTACAGCTCGTCAATGAGAGTGATGATGTCCTTGATCTTCATGAGCCTGTCGTCGACTTCCTTGGCTCTGTGATACCTTAAGATGTCCTCTGCGGTCTTCTGCATCGCAGGGAAAGCAGCTCTCGTCAACTGGTTAGCATAGATAACGATGTTGACTCCGTGAGCAGCAAGTTCTTCTTCGGTGATCACGTTAAAGCTTGAAGGGACAACTACGATAGGTGTCTCCTTGTTATCGGCCCTGAACTTATCACAGAATTCCAGGATCTCATCGGGTTCTTTCTTACGGGAATGGATCATGATACCGTCAGCACCTGCTTCAACAAATGCATGCGCACGTGCCAGAGCATCTTCCATGCCCTGCTCGAGGATAAGGCTCTCGATACGCGCGATGATCATGAAATCATCCGTAAGCTGAGCCTTCTTTCCTGCAGCGATCTTGGCACTCATTTCCTCGATGGTAGCCTGTGTCTGCTTAACTTCGGTACCGAAGAGCGAATTCTTCTTAAGGCCCTTCTTGTCTTCAATGATGACAGCGGATACGCCCATCTTCTCCAGAGAACGCACCGTGTAAACAAAGTGCTCCGTAAGTCCGCCTGTATCACCGTCGAAAATGATCGGCTTTGTGGTAACTTCCGTGATATCGTCAATGGTCCTGAATCTGGATGTCATGTCAACAAGTTCGATATCAGGCTTACCCTTTGCCGTTGAGTCGCACAGCGACGAGATCCACATTGCGTCGAACTGATCAAGCCTGCCCTCGTGTTCAACGACCGTCTTCTCGACGATGAGACCCGTGAGACCACTGTGTGCTTCCATCGCCTTGACGATAGGAGTCAGTCTGAGGAGCTGGCGGAGTCTCTTTCTTCTGTACTCGGGCATGGCGAGCTTCTCCTTGAGCTGCAGATCGATCTTCCTGACTTCATCATTATATGTGTAAGGAATATCCACGAGCTCGCCTCCGAATTCCTTGAGGAGAGATTCAACGTGATCTCTGAGAGGCTTCTCGGGTCCTTCTTTCCAGTTGTCACCATGAACGACATAGTCCGGCTTAATGCTTGCGATTATGTCATCATAGAGCATGTCATTCTGGATAACGACTTCCTCGACACCTTCAAGGTTTTTGTAGAGCTTGATGCGCTCTTCCTGAGAGATGGTCGGGAACTTGTTGTAACGGATGGAAGCTTCGTCGGAGAGGCATCCGACAATGACTCTTCCGAGCTTACGGGCTTCACTTATTATGTTCAAGTGGCCGGCGTGAATAACATCAGTGCAAAAACATGTGTAAACGGTCTTCATCTTAATATCTCCTTATTCCTTATATTTGGCAGGGATCTGAACTCCCGTCGTAACAAGAGCTTCCTTAAATACGACGAAGAAATCCCTGATGTCATCTTCATCAATGGCACCAAGGGCGCAGAGGCGGAAAGTATTGGTCGTGCTGATCTTACCGGGGTAGATGGTAAATCCTCTCTCGTAGCAGTAATCGTGAACCTTCTCAAAGCTCCAATTGGGATCGTCAGGATAGATCGCCGAAGACACGAGACCCGTTCTCCACTCAGGCTTGATCACCTGTCTGAAGCCGAGCTCATCAAGACCATTGTTGATCGCATTGAATACCCTCGTATGGCGAGCCCACTTGGCTTCTTCGCCTTCTGCCCAGTATTCCTTAAGCGCCTGAAGCGTCGCATAGATCGTCTGGACCGGCGGAGTGAAGTGCATCTCTCCCGTCTTCTCCATATACTCATACTGCATATAGAGATTGCAGTAATAAGATCTCTTGGGATAATCCTTTGACTTCTCGATTATGTCACGCCTTCCGACGATAAAGCTCAGTCCGGTAAAAGCCATAAGGCCCTTCTGAGCGGATGCCATACAGAAGTCGATATTGTCCTCATGGACATTGATCGGTCTCATCGCATATGTGGATGTAGTATCGACCGTAAAGACCGCACCGTAGCGGTGAGCCAGTTCACCGATCTCGCGGATGGGATTCAGGATGCCCGTTCCGGTCTCATTGTGTGTCGTATGTACCAGTGCGATGTCGGGGTTCTCCTTAAGGGTCTTCTCGACTTCATCAAGATCAGGGCGCTGATCTACCGGATACTTCATGTCGATGAACGGCAATCCGTAATACTCGCATATCTCGCGGGCTCTCGTGCTGTATGCGCCGTTATCAACGATCAGGACCTTGCCGCCTTCGGGAAGCAGGGAATTGATGCACACGTCGATATTGATCGTACCGGAGCCGCAGAACAGTACGGAAGTATATTCGTCAGGGTTGCCGTGTACTATCTTCACCAGATCCTGACGCAGGCCGTCCATGAGGCCTGCGAATTCCTTTTCGCGCGGGCAGATATCCGGTACTACCTGAGCATACTTGACCGTATCGGTCGTTGTAGACGGCCCGGGGTTGAGCAGAATGTTACGTTTGATGCTTTCCATTAAGAATCCCTTCCCTTCACACATCGTATGTCTTGTCGATCGCCTTGAGCTCTCTGAAGGAATCGATCTCAACGATATCCTCTTCTTTGCATTCTCTTACAGCGACCTTGTAATTCTTCTTGCAGTAAACGAGCGGAACCTGTTCCCAGTATCTCTCCTTGCCGCCCGGCTGATCGAAAGTCTCCTTGATATCGTTGCAGAGCTTCCTGCCGTCTGCCTCATCCCAGTAGGAGATACCGACCATCTGCCAGCAGTCCTCTCCTCCGACCTTCTCCTCGACGATAACGCCGTCCTTGACCTCGAAGCACCAGTCGTCCGTACGGTCCTTCCTGATGGCAAGGAAGTCGGAGGTGTAGTGGTACTTACGGATGATATCGGGATTGGCGATGAGCAGATCCGCTTCGAAAACATAACTGTTCGAGAGCATATACCTGGCAACCAGAGATGATGAAATATTGTTCGCCTCATTGAACATGGGGTTCTCGATAAACCTTATCATCGGATACTTATACAGGAGCTGGTCGAACTGCTCTGCGAGGTATCCTCTGACGATATAGATCTCCTCTATCCCGGCCTTAAGACATGCATCGAGCAATCCGTCGATTATCCTCTGTCCATGCACCCTTACCAGCGGCTTAGGTGTATTGAGCGTTATGGGCACCATACGGCTGCCGAAGCCTGCCGCAATGAACACCGCTCTCTTCGCTCTGTAAGGCTCGAGAGCTTCCAGTCCCTTATCCGTTATCCTGCCGTCAGAAGCAAAGCCGGCTTCGTTCAATTCCTTGACTGTTCTGTTGACGGTTCCGAGTGAATAGCCCGTCATATCCTCTATCTGTCTCTGGGTAAGCGCAGCATCCGATAAAGCCATTGCTTCCAGCAGATCAAACTGTTTACGCGTTAAGACTCCGCCCATGTGGAAGATCCTCCGATCATTTGTAAGCAGGACGGCAACAGGGCCGCTCTGTTCAATTACCCACTGAGTATGCGCCTGTTTGGAACAAAAATCAATATACAATCGGTATTACGGATCATATCGCCCGCGAATTTAGTCCCTTCCGAACAGATCTCTCGTATAGACTTTTTCCTTCACATCGTCCAGACAGCTGTCATACCTGTTGGCAACGATGGTATCCGATCGATTTTTGAACGCCTCGAGATCATTTACGACCTCACTCCCGAAGAATGTCTCGCCGTCCTTAAGCGTCGGCTCATAGACAATGACCGTGGCACCCTTCGCCTTGATCCTCTTCATTATGCCCTGTACCGAAGACTGTCTGAAATTATCCGAATTGCTCTTCATCGTAAGGCGGTAGATGCCCACAACAACTTTCTTCTCGCTGGCAGAATCCCAATTGCTCGAACCTGTATAGTACCCGGCCTTCTCGAGGACACGATCCGAGATAAAGTCCTTACGCGTGCGGTTGCTCTCGACGATCGCCGTCATCATATTCTGCGGAACATCCTCATAGTTAGCCAGCAGTTGCTTGGTGTCCTTGGGCAGGCAATAACCGCCGTATCCGAACGACGGATTGTTATACTGAGAGCCTATCCTCGGATCCAGGCATACGCCGTCGATGATGTCGGCGGTATTAAGCCCCTTCATCTCGGCGTAAGTATCAAGTTCATTGAAGTAGGATACTCTAAGTGCAAGATATGTATTGGCGAAAAGCTTCACCGCCTCGGCCTCGGTCGTTCCCATGATAAGAACGGGAATATCTTCCTTAAGGGCTCCCTCCACCAACAGATCGGCAAAGACCTTTGCCTTATCGCGGCAATCGGGCTCGGAACCCACGATTATCCTCGAAGGATACAGGTTATCGTACAGTGCCTTGGATTCTCTCAGGAATTCCGGACTGAAGAGAATAACCGGTCCGTCGGGATATTTCTCCTTAAGTGACTTTGTATATCCGACGGGGATCGTGGACTTGATCACGACGACGGGATATGATCCGCGCTCTCTGCAGGCGTCCGTTATCGTTCCGAGGACTGCCTCGACTGCCGAACAATCAAAAAAATTAAGATGGGGATCGTAATTCGTGGGCGTCGCGATGACCACGATATCCGCCTCCGAATATGCCGCCTTGCCGTCAGTTACGGCCTTAAGATCAAGATCCTTCCCGGCGAGATATTTCTCGATATAATCGTCCTTTATCGGGCTGATCCTGCGGTTGATCGCATCCACCTTCGCCGGCACTATGTCCACGGCTGTGACCTCATTGTTCTGCGCAAGCAACACAGCCAGTGATAAGCCGACGTAACCTGTTCCCGCTACTGCGATCTTATAGGACATAAGCGCCTCCGTTTCTTTTCGATCAGTCGTTCGTGAATTTCTTTTTCCTGAAATGTTATTTTACACCCGAGCTCAACCGTCGGTAAATATGTGTTTATACCCGCGCGTATATATGCACGGGTGACTTATTTGCCGTCAGCCTGTATAATCTTGGTTAGTAATTGAACTAAGGGGGAGATACTAATGCATAGATTTGACACTAAGCTCAAGAAGGTTGTCGCAATGACTGTTGCAGCAACTTTTTTCTTATCGGCATGTTCGATCGACCAGGACCAGCTTCAGGAAGGTCTTGATGATCTGGCAGATGCCGTAGCAGACGAGACTGACGAAGAGACAGTCGCAACAGATGTTTCGGTCGAGACAGATGCAACCGAGACTACGGAACTGACAGAACCGACTGAGACAGAGGCTCCTACGGAGACCCCGGCCCCGACTAATACTCCAAAGCCTACCAATACACCTACTCCGACTCCGGATCCGTTCCCGGCACTTCGTTCCGAGTACGAGGGGCTCTCGGCTGAAGAGATCTGCAGCATGCTGACTCTTGAAGAGAAGGCGGCGCAGATGGTCGAACCCGGAGTATACGAGATATCCGATTATGATATGCTCAATGCCTGCTACGGATCGGTACTCGGAAGATTCGACGCCTTCCCTTTCCCGAACGACGTCAAGTGGCTTGAGACAGTCAATAACCTTCAGGCAGCGGCTATTTCATCAGACGCCGGTATACCGTATATATACGGTCAGGATTCAGTCCACGGTATCAACACGGCAGACTCCTGTGTCATCTTCCCTCACAACATCAATATCGGAGCCGCGAATGATGCGGATCTCGCTTATGAGATAGGTGTTGTCACCGGAAGCGATATGCTCCATACGGGAATGATAATGAACTTCTCACCTTGCGTAGCCGATGCTCAGGATCCCAGGTGGGGACGCACATATGAGTCCTATTCATCCGATCTCGGAAGAGTTACCGACATGTCGGTAGCATATACACAGGGTATGCTCTCACAGGGAGTCATCGTCTGCGCTAAGCACTATTTCGGTGACGGTGACGTTGTTTTCGGTACAGGCGAGGGAGACTACCTCATAGACAGAGGTGATGCTCAGCTGAGCGAAGAAGAGATACAGGCAAGACTTG
>OMQY01000237.1 GCA_900313405.1 uncultured Eubacteriales bacterium | reverse complement strand
CTCCTGATACTCGGTTGTACAGACCCCATGAGATATGACGATGTAGTCAGATACGATGTAGATCAGGCAGTCTACGATATCGAATCCGCCCGTCTTCTGTCCGGCGAGGCAGTCAAACAGGGTAAGACCGTCAATATCCACGTAAAGCTCGATACCGGAATGGGAAGGATAGGATTCCCGACTGACGGGAGCAGCACGGAGGAGATCGCCGGGATGTGTTCTCTCCCGGGACTTGTTCCTTATGGTGTATTCTCTCACTTCGCGGCTGCCGACACGGACGATGATGACTATACAAGAGCTCAGTTTGACGTGTTCATGAAGCAGATCGACGAACTGGCTGAGATCGGGATAGTTTTCGCTAAGAGACATATATGCAACAGTGCCGGGATAATGAGATTCCCGGAGATGCATCTTGATATGGTAAGAGCGGGCATCATACTTTACGGCTTTATGCCTCCGGGATGCCCGGAGCCGAAGGTGCGTCCTCACCTGATCCCGGTGATGAGCTGGTACGCCAAGGTGATCCATTCCAAGACGATCCCCGTCGGATCCACGGTCAGTTACGGCAGGCATTTTACCGCTGAGCGGCCTACAAAGGTTCTGACAGTATCGGTCGGATATGCGGACGGGCTCTCGAGAAGGTTCAGCAACGGCTTTGAACTCGTGGTCAACGGACAGCGGCTCCCGATAATCGGAAATGTATGTATGGACATGTGCATGCTCGACGGGACGGACCTTAAAGAGGAGGCCGGCAAGGAGACGATAGTCACGATCTTCGACAAAGAACGGTCGGCTGACGAACTGGCAGATTATCTCGGAACTATCAATTATGAGATAACATGCCTTGTGGGCAAAAGAGTGCAAAGAATTTATATTGACTAACTTAAGAAACATACTGTAAATTGAAACAGGATTTTGACGACAGAGGTGGACTATGACACAAGCGGAAGAGAAAGATCTTAAGCTGTTCGCAGCTAAGATGCGCAGATGGATAATCGAAGGCGTATATAATGCCAAGAGCGGCCACCCCGGAGGATCGTTATCCTGCACGGATCTTATGGCATACCTTTATACCAAGGTCATGAGAGTGGATCCTTCTAATCCTTCAGATCCTGACAGAGACCGTTTTGTCCTCTCCAAGGGACATTGTGCTCCCGCACTCTACGCGGCACTGGGTCTTAGGGGATTCTTCGATATCAACAATATGAGCAATCTTCGTAAGATAGATTCCTGCCTCCAGGGACATCCCTGTATGCAGTATACGCCCGGCATCGATATGTCCACCGGTTCGCTCGGACAGGGCATCTCGGCAGCGTGCGGCATGGCGATGGCAGGCAAGCTCGATAACAAAGACTATAACGTCTACTCCATCATGGGTGACGGTGAGATGCAGGAAGGTCAGGTATGGGAGGCGCTTATGAGTGCCGCTCACTATAAGCTTGATAATCTCTGCGCTGCAGTTGATTACAACGGTCTC
Organism: uncultured Eubacteriales bacterium; assembly: GCA_900313405.1. The sequence goes on along the minus strand of OMQY01000237.1, from coordinate 2,080 downwards.
CAGATCGACGGTAAAGTAGACGACGTTATGAGCCTTGGAGATCTCAAGGCAAAGGTCTCCGCATTCGGATGGAACGTTATGGAGATCGACGGACATGATTTTGGTCAGATCGAGGGTGCATATGCTGCCTTTGAGGCTAATAAGGGAAGCGGCAAGCCGTTCTTCATCATCAGCCACAGCCACAAGGGAATGGGCGTGTCCTTCATGTACGACAATGCCGCATGGCACGGCTGCGCACCCAAGGAAGATCAGTATAAAGTTGCAGTGGAGGAACTCGACGCTGCTATTAAGGCATTGGAGGACTGACACATATGAGCAAGATGGCAACAAGAGAAGCTTACGGAAGAGCTCTTGCAGAGTATGGATCTGATGAGAGGATCGTTGTTTTCGATGCGGACCTGTCAGGCTCCACAAATACGGCCCGATTCAAGGCTGTGTACCCCGAGAGACACTTCAATATGGGTATCGCCGAGGGCAACATGGTCGCTACGGCCGCAGGCATGGCATCTACGGGTAAGATCGCATTTGTATCTTCCTTCGCCATGTTCGCTTCCGAGAGAGCATGTGAGCAGATCCGTAATTCCGTCTGCTATTCCAAGCTGAATGTTAAGATCTGCGCCACTCACGCAGGCCTTACGGTAGGTGAGGACGGTGCGTCCCACCAGTGCCTCGAGGACCTGGCGATCATGAGATCCATTCCGAACATCAAGGTCGTATGTCCCGCAGACGCAGCCACAGCCAAGATGGCTATCAAGGCAGCTATCGAGACAGACGGACCTTTTTACATCAGGCTCGGACGTCTCGCTGTCGAGTCCGTTTACGGCGAGTACGGTGACGAGGTTCCTTATGAACTCGGCAAGGCACTTCAGATCAGGGACGGCAAGGATCTGACGATCATCGCTACAGGTTATATGGTTAAGGAAGCAGTTGAAGCTGCTGCTGCACTTGAGGCAGAAGGCATCAGCGCCCGTGTTCTCGATATGCATACCATCAAGCCCATTGACAGCGAAGCCATCATTGCCGCAGTCCGTGACACAGGTCTCATCGTAACGGCTGAGGAGCACAACATCATCGGAGGTCTCGGCAGCGCAGTAGCAGAGGTCGTATGCGAGGAGGCTCCCTGCAAGGTAGTCCGCTACGGAATGAGAGACCACTTCGGTCGTTCCGGCACACCCGATGCACTTCTTGAGCACTATCACCTGACCACGGCAGATCTGGTCGCAAAGTGCAAGGAAGCTCTGGCTTCGAAGTGAGTTATTATTGATTACTATCAGGAAGGCTACCCGTGAGGGTAGCCTTTTTGTGTTGTGCGGGGTGACGGGGACTGATATGGCGATCCGATACTGTCATGATTTGAATTAGCGGTGCGGCTGTGTTAATCTTCATTCTATGAGCCTCTTGACTATTCTTTACAGACTGATAATCTATCCGCTCGAGCTGTTTTTTGAGACAGTTTTTTATTTGTCTGAGAAACATGTCCATAACCCCGGGCTGTCGATACTTATCTTAAGTCTTGTAGTCAACTTCCTGGTCCTCCCGCTCTACAGAAGAGCGGATGCCATGCAGGAGCAGGAGAGGGAGATGGGCGCGAAGATGGCGCCATGGCTCAAGCATATCAGAAAGACCTTCAAGGGCGACGAGCGCTTCATGATGACCCAGACCTACTATCGCCAGATGGGCTATAAGCAGGTCTATGTACTAAGGAGCAGTGTCCCGCTCCTGCTGCAGATACCGTTCTTTATCGCAGCCTATCATTTCCTGTCACACTTAAACTACTTAAGCGGCGTTAAGCTCGGACCGATCAAGGATCTGGCAGAGCCGGATGCGCTAATAGCCGTAGGCGGCATAACGCTGAACCTTCTTCCCATACTGATGACTGCCATTAATGCAGCATCGGCCACCGTTTATTCGAAGGGATTCCCGATCAAGACCAAGATACAGATGTACGGCATAGCAGCCATCTTCCTGGTGCTCCTTTATAATTCACCGGCGGGACTTGTATTCTACTGGACTCTCAACAACCTCTTCTCGCTCGGGAAGAATATCGTGGCAGCGCTGATGAAGAAGCGCGGGATCGCGG
>OMQY01000265.1 GCA_900313405.1 uncultured Eubacteriales bacterium | reverse complement strand
TCTATCTACGGCGGAACCTACAATCTTTTCGGTACTACAATGAAGAAGATGGGCATAGAATGCACATTTGTTGATCAGGATCTGCCTATCGAAGAACTTCAGAAGGAGATCCGTCCCAATACAAAGCTTATCTTTGGTGAGACTATCACAAATCCTACATGTACAGTATTTGATTTTGATAAGTTCTCCAAGCTGGCACATGATAATGGTATCCCGCTCATTATCGATAATACTTTCGCTACACCTGTTAACTGCAGACCTTTTGAGTGGGGAGCAGATATAGTTACTCATTCAACAACAAAGTATATTGACGGTCATGCTTCTTCTGTCGGCGGTGTTATCGTTGATTCCGGTAACTTTGACTGGTTGGCGCATGCAGATAAGTTCCCCGGTCTGACTACTCCTGATGAGTCTTATCACGGCCTTACATATGCAGAGAAGTTCGGAAAGGCTGCTTACATTACAAAGGCTACTGCACAACTTATGCGTGACTTCGGTTGTATCCAGGCTCCTCAGAATGCTTATTATCTGCAGATCGGTCTCGAGTCGCTTCATGTTCGTATGGAACGTCACTGCAGCAATGCTTTGAAGGTAGCAGAGTTCCTCGAGAATGATGATCGTATCGCATGGGTCAATTATCCCGGACTTAAGAGCAGCAAGTATCATGCTCTTGCCGAGAAGTATCTGCCTAACGGTACATGCGGCGTTATGTGCTTCGGAATAAAGGGAGGAAGAGATAAGAGCATTCAGTTTATGGATTCTCTTAAGCTTATCTCTATCGTTACTCATGTAGCTGATGCCAAGACATGTCTGCTCCATCCTGCAAGCCACACTCACAGGCAGCTGACTGATGAGCAGCTGCGCGAAGCAGGTATCGCACCTGATCTTATCAGACTGTCCGTCGGTATCGAGAATGTCGATGATCTGATCGATGATATCAAGCAGGCTCTTGATAAGATCTGATCTATACTATAACTAATAAAAGGATGTCGGACTTTAATATCCGACATCTTTTTTATTTGCGTTTTCTTTTGTCTGTTGCAATAGACAGACCCGTTCCTATCGATTGAAGGACCTGTACCAGGATTACCAGCAATAGGACCGCGGCCCACATAACAAGGTGTTTATATCTGTAATATCCGTAATTGATCGCGATCTTACCGAGACCGCCTCCTCCGATAATGCCGCTCATTGCCGTATATCCCAGTATAGTCGTAACGGCGATGGAGCAATTGGCAATAAGAGAGGGGATGCTTTCCGGGATCATTACCTTAAGAACGGTCTTATAAGCCGGAGCTCCCATACTCTCACTCATCTCGATGAGATTAGGATCGACTTCACGTAGCGAGCTCTCGGCGAGTCTTGCGATAAACGGAGCCGCTGCTATCACAAGCGGAACGATCGTAGGTTCGGTACCGACTGATGTTCCCATTATCATCCTCGTAAGCGGGATAACGATTATCATCAGGATCAGGAAAGGGATCGATCTCAGAATATTAATGATCGTATTGAGAAGGAACATTATCGGGCGGGGGAAAGGCCTTAGACCTTTTTTGTCGCCGACTACCAGCAGGATACCGAGAGGCAACCCTATGAGGATGGCAAAAAATGAAGATATAAGGGTTACGTGCAATGTGTCCCAGACGGCTTGCCCCATCTCATTCTTGAGTACTTTTACAAGATCATCCCAGTTCTTTTGGGTAAAGATATCATCATTCATAGTGATCCTCCTTCTCTATAAGAACATAATCGGTCTTGTTAAGATACTCGACAGCTTCTTTTAATTCCTTTTCTGACCCAAAACTCAAAATCATCGATCCGTAAGCCTTATCACCGATGCTCCTGGTCGATGCATGACAAATGTTGGCTTTTACACCTGTATCGATCGCCATTTGGGCAATGATCGGGGTGTATGACGATTCGGATCCGTCAAATACGATCCTGATAGCCGGTCTGTCATGATCGGAGATCTTATCACCGATCACAATACTGCCTGTATCAGGAAGGACCAGCCGTCTGCCTGCAGCTGTCCTCGGATGAGCGAAAATACTCTCGACACTGCCGCTCTCTGCGACAACACCTTCATCAAGGATCGTAACATTGTGGCAGATCCTCTCAACAACGCTCATTTGATGAGTAATAACTACAACCGTTATCCCTGTCTTCTCGTTGATCTCTTTGATCAGATCCAAGATAGCAACAGTAGTATTGGGGTCGAGGGCAGAGGTAGCTTCATCGCACAACAGGATATCCGGATCATTGGCGAGTGCTCTTGCTATAGCAACTCTTTGCTGCTGCCCACCGGATAATCTTGAAGGATAAGTCTTAGCCTTATCTGACAGGCCCACGACTTCCAAGAGTTCCAACGCTCTTTTACGGGCATCTTTACGTTTAACTCCTGCGAGTTCCAAAGGAAAACATACATTTCTCAATACGTTCTTCTGCATGAGAAGATTGAATCCCTGGAATATCATCGCGATCTTACGACGCTGTTTACGAAGGGCCGAAGAAGACAGAGAGCCCATATCCAGACCGTTTATTACAACTTGTCCGGACGTGGGTCTCTCGAGAAGATTGATCGTCCTTACAAGTGTACTTTTACCTGCACCGCTCATTCCGATTATTCCGTAAATGTCACCGTCATTAATCGTTATATTAATATCTTTAAGGGCTTCGACATGTCCGGCGGAAGTAGCGAAAGTCTTGCTTACATTCTTAAGTTCGATCATCTTGTTTAGTCTCTTTCGATAAGATTACTTCAGTGCATCAAGATCAGATTCCTGACCGCCGTAGAGGGCCATCGGCTCAACATGAACACCTGCAACAGATACGAGGTGAGTGCCGTTCTCTGCGTTGAAATCATCGAGGTAAGGAACATGCTGGAAGTAGTTAGCATATACTTCGCCACTCTCAACAACAAGGTTAGGCTGTACATAATCAGTAAACTCGATGATATCCAGATCGATATCCTTCTCAGCGAGAATATCGGCTACTACTTCAAGGATCTCTGCGTGAGGTGTAGGGGATG
>OMQY01000306.1 GCA_900313405.1 uncultured Eubacteriales bacterium | reverse complement strand
CTCGGAATGATGTACACCGTATGTTCGGCTCTGCTGATCACCGAAGGCTCCGATGAGTCTCTCAAGAAGCGTGACGAATTGTGGGAATACTGTCAGAACACGGATCCTGAGCTCTATTCGAAGCTCAAGGGGCAGCTCCTGGTTACGTTCACCAACTTCAAGGGCAGCCTCGGTATCAAGGTCGGCTCTTTGAGTTACAGGCTCATGCAGAAGATCTATAAGTTCAATTGACACGTTTCTGTCAAATTCATATCGAAAATTCTTAGGTTTTTAATATTTTTGTTATGTCCAAATCCGCGTCAAGGCATTAAAATATAAAGTGACATAAGATGCGGAGGTCTTTTATGGACAGAAGACTCAATATCGGATTACTGGTCGACGACATCAACAATCACTTTGCCGCATCTGCGTGTAGAGGAGCAGAACTCGGTTCCAAAGCACTCGGAGCGAATCTCTTTATCTTCCCGGGGCACTATATCGGTGAGCCCGATCCGAGGATAGGGAACAAGGAGTACGATCACCAATACAACACGATCTATACCCTGGCCAATGAGACCAATATCGATGTTCTTTATGTTCTCTTAGGCAGCATAGGAAGCCGTGCGAGCAAGCAGCTTCAGAAGGAGTTCCTTAACAGCCTGCCTCATGTTCCGATAGTAACGCTCTTTATGAAGTCTGACGGCTTCAGATCATTCACCTTCGATAATGTGTCCGGTACGAAGAGGGCACTTAAGCACCTGATCGAGAAACATAATGCCGGGCATATCGGCTATGTAAGCGGTCCTATGACGAATTCGGATGCCGTAGAGAGACTTCAGGCTTTCCGTGATGCCATGAACGAACTCGGGGCCGAGATCAACGAAGCCCGTATAGTCGAGGGTGACTTCACTGAGATGAGTGACGATGTAGTCGGCGATCTCCTCGACAGGAATCACGATCTTGATGCGATCCTCTTTGCTAATGACTCGATGGCAGTCGGCGGCTATCGTGCGATGCTGTCCCGCGGCATAGTCCCGGGCGAGGACATCATGGTTGCCGGATTCGATAATGATCCGTGTTCGATCGAACTATCACCGAAGCTGACGACGATAGAAGCCAGTTCCGCCGAACTTGTCTATAATGCCGTACTTCACGCTGAAGAGATCATCAATAATACCGAGGCGGACGACTTTAAGGTCGACACGTTCCTGGTCCAGAGATCTTCATGCGGATGCGACGGACTTAACCTCGAAGATATGGTGGAGCATCTTAAGATCAAAGGAGATCAGATACACAACAGTGCATTGTTCGCTTCGGCGGCAGAGCATTATATCTTCGGTGTCTATAGTGATGATCAGACACTGAAGCTCATCAAGAATGAGATGGCGACATTCCATCATGCACTTCTGGCTGCCATTGCCGACGGGTTGCCCGATGGCAGATGTGACGATCTTGCCCATTCATTCGGTGAGGTATTCAAGTATCCCGTTCTGAGCTACACGACACCGGAACGCCTCTATAATGTTCTTCAGACGTTAAAGTTCCGTGCTTCTTCCGAGGTTAGTGATGCGGATAGCAGAGTAAGGCTCGCTGAGCTTTTCGCCGAGTTCTACAGAAGGCTGTCGGATGTCGGCCTGTCAGTCCTTTCGGGAAACAGGGAGAGGCTTGAGAGGATATCGCACATCGGTAATGTTCAGAGCGGACTTCTTATGACTGCCGGCAACCCCGACATACAGTACCACCGTCTTCTCTACGGCTTTGACATGGTAGGTATCAGACGTTCGTATCTGTACGCATTCCAGTCCGTTATCAACAATCCGAAGGGCAGCGAATGGAAGCTCCCTAAGAGTATCCTTCTTAAGGCATACAAGGATGAGGACGGCCTGATCCGGATGCTCGAGGAACAGGAACTGATAAGGACCGAGCAGATAATGACCAATGAGCATATCAAGAAGGACAGACGTCTTACGATGGTCGCATCGCCCTTGTTCGTCGGTGAGGATCTCTATGGCATACTCGTAAATGAACTTGATACAGGTTCCCTTGCGAGTGTAACGCCCGTAGCTCTCCAGATATCGATATCGCTCAGGATCATCAACATGCTCGAGGAGGAAGGCACTCTCAGACGTAACCTTGAAGAATCGCTCGAGCAGTTCAAGCGGGATAACAAGACCTTGAGTGTTCAGTCCAAGTCGGACGAGCTCACGGGGCTCTATAACAGGAGAGGATTCCTTGAGCACTCCAGACGTATAATCAGTGCTCCCGAGAATCTCGGCAAGAATGCTCTCGTGTGCTATGCGGATATGGATGATCTTAAGATGATCAATGATGTTTACGGTCATGACGAAGGCGACTTCGCGCTCAGGGAGATAGCCGCGATCCTGAATGATGCTTTCAGACATACCGATATCATCGGACGGTTCGGCGGTGACGAGTTCGTCGCCTGTGCCATAGTCGGTATCCCCGAATATGAGGAGAAGATCAAGAAGCGTATTACTGATATAACCAAGCGGCATAATAAGAATGCCGGCAAGCCGTATCCCATCGAGATGAGCGTCGGCGTACACGAGTTTATCTGCGGACCGGATGAAGATATCTATGTCATCCTCGAGAAGGCTGACGAGAAGCTCTACGCCGAGAAGAAGGCAAAGAAGAAGGGCAGAGGGACGTACAGGGATCCGCTTCAGGGGTGACGTTTTGTTGTCCTTCCCGTCAAATCTGAAAATCATTTGCCCCGTCCCTGAGCCGTTTATGAGCGTAAAATCGACGGGGTTTTCAAATGCTTAAAATATAACGGTGTTATAAATAATCGGGCTTATCCAAATACCCTGAAAAATGTGGTAAATTGATATACGGCTCAATCTGTCTGACCATGCAAATACGGCATCCCCGGCAGAATGACAATGAGCCTAACAGGTATTACGCAGTAATGGGAGGAACTATGAAATTCAGTTATTACCCCGGTTGCACCCTGAAGAACAAGGCGCAGGATCTGGATATCTATGCCAGAAGATCTGCCGAAGCTCTTGGCTTTGAGATGGAGGAGATCCCCGAGTGGCAGTGCTGCGGCGGCGTCTATCCTCTGGGTTCCGATGAGATAGCCACTAAGCTCGCATCGGTAAGAGCTCTTAACTATGCCAAGGAGCAGGGTCAGGATCTGATCACACTCTGTTCTGCATGTCACCACGTTCTCAAGCGTGTCAACGATGATATGAGAAACGTTGAAGACATCAGGAATCGTGCTAACAATTACATGGATCTTGAGACACCTTATTCCGGAGAGACGAAGGTGCTCCATTTCCTCGAAGTCATCAGAGATGTCATCGGATTCGATGAACTCGCCAAGAAGGTAGTCAATCCTCTCACGGACAGGAAGATCGGTGCCTATTACGGATGCCTGACGCTCCGTCCCGGCAAGATACTTGAGTTTGACGATCCCGAGAACCCCAAGATCATGGAAGACTTCATCAGAGCATTAGGCGGTACTCCCGTTATCTACTCCATGAGAAATGAGTGCTGCGGCGGTTATACGGCTCTTAAGGACCCCGAGTTCACAAAGAGCAGAACAGCTCAGATCTTCGAAGACAGCACGGGATTCGGCGCTGAGTGCCTTATCACCGCATGTCCTCTGTGCATGTATAACCTCAATAAGTCTGATGCGGATACGAAGGTTCCCGTTTACTATTTCACCGAGCTCCTCGCAGAGGCACTCGGAGTAAAGGAGGAAGCGTGAGTATGGCTAATGTCGAGAAACAGGTTCAGCTTATCAAGGATATCAGCGGAAGCGATCCCTATAAGTGCATGAGATGCGGTAAGTGCTCCGCTTCATGCCCTTCATACAATGAGATGGACATCAAGCCCCATCAGTTCGCTTCCTACATCATAAGAGGCGACATCGATGAGCTCGTTGAGTCCAAGGCAGCATGGAAATGCCTGTCTTGCTTTGCATGTATCGAGAGATGCCCCAGAGACGTTCAGCCCGGCAAGCTCGTAGATGCAGCTCGCCAGATCGTAGAGCGTCAGAGAGAAGGAGATTATCTCCAGCCTGACGAGATCCCGGCTCTTCTTGATCCCGAGACTCCTCAGCAGCTTCTCGTAAGCGCATTCCGCAGGTACAGGAGGTAAGATATGCAGAAGATAGGTGTATTTGTCTGTCACTGCGGTACCAATATCGCTGCGACGGTAGATGTTAAGAAGGTAGTCGAGCTCGTCCGCTTCGAGCCCGGTGTTGTCTACGCCGATGACTACATGTATATGTGTTCCGAGGCAGGTCAGGAGAAGATCATCGAGGCCATCAAGGAGTATGGACTCACAGGTCTCGTTATCTGCTCATGTTCTCCCCGTATGCACGAGAAGACTTTCAGAGCCTGCGCCGAGAAGGCCGGCATGAACCCCTATATGGTCGAGGTTGCCAATATCCGCGAGCAGTGCTCCTGGATCCACAAGGATAAGGAAGAGGCTACAAAGAAGGCCGTTATCCTTGCCAGAGCCGCCATCGCCAAGGTAAACCTCAATACCCCGCTCAAGGAAGGCGAGAGCCCTGTTACCAAGAGAGCACTTGTTATCGGCGGCGGTATCGCCGGTATCCAGACAGCTCTCGATATCGCTGATGCGGGTTATCAGGTAGATATCGTCGAGAAGGAACCCTCCATCGGAGGAAGGATGAGCCAGTTCGATAAGACTTTCCCGACTCTCGACTGCGCTTCCTGTATCCTCACGCCTAAGATGGTTGAGGTCAACCAGCACCCCAATATCACTCTCTACACATATTCCGAGGTGGAGAAGGTGTCGGGTTATGTAGGTAACTTCGACGTAGATATCCGTAAGAAGGCAAGATCGATCGACTTCGACAAGTGTACCGGATGCGGCGAGTGCAGCACCAAGTGCCCTCTCGGCAAGATCGGCAACATCCCCAGCGAGTTCGACAGAGGACTTAAGAACAGGCCCGCGATCTATATGCCGTTCGCTCAGGCTGTTCCTGCAGTACCTGTTATCGACCGTGAGAACTGCACATATTTCAAGACGGGTAAGTGCGGCGTCTGTGCCAAGATCTGTCCTTCCAAGGCAGTTGATTACGAGCAGCAGGACGAGATCGTAACAGTTAAGTATGGTGCGATCGTCGTTGCCACAGGTTTTGACATCATCAATCTTGATAAGTTCGGCGAGTATGCATATAACGAGTCTCCCGATGTCATTACATCGATCGAGCTCGAGCGTCTGATGAACGCTGCAGGTCCTACGGGCGGTCATCTCGAGAGGATGAGCGACCATAAGCAGCCCAAGGAGATCGTATTTATCCAGTGCGTAGGTTCCAGATGCGACAGTGACGAGAAGGGTAAGCCTTACTGCTCCAAGGTATGCTGCATGTACACAGCTAAGCATGCCATGCTCATCAAGGATCACTGGCCGGAT
>OMQY01000139.1 GCA_900313405.1 uncultured Eubacteriales bacterium | reverse complement strand
GCAATAGGCGATAATTCAGGCTTTTTAAGATACCTGAATGTGAAACACCAGATAAGCGTTATGATAACTGCTTCGAGAACTGAAATGTACACCATGGCACCGCCAAGGAACGCCAGATCCAGCCCCATCACCGCGAAAGCGAGGAACAGCGAAGACCTCGTCGTCAGATATCTCGGCGGGCTTACATGCATGGCACGGGGCTTGTGTCCGTAAAGACCGGCACCCCCCTCAGCATCAAACGGCAGATTCTTGAAGTTCTGTTCTTCTGACATATCACACCAACCAGTTAAGATAATCTTTCATGAATTTGTAGCACGAATTGATGCACGATACCGCAAGTTTTGATCCGGAAGCTGTTCCCGGAACGGCATCCACATAACTCGCGATCTCACTCATCGGCAGATCGTCCACACTGTCTATGAGCGAGTTATCAGACTGGCTGTCAGGATTGATGACGCCGTCTTCCGCACCATCGATCAGTCCGCCGTCAGCAGAAGGGTCTGCAGTGTCCTTACTGCCGCTGTCCGTATCAGCAGCATCCGTAGGAGATGCCGGCTTATCATCCTGATCCTTGTCCTTATCCTTGTCCTTATCATCAGAAGAGTTATACTGTGCTGCCAGTTCCCTGATCGTCCGAAGACCCGTTACGACACCGTCGCTGTTCTTGATCTCAAAAGGACCGAGCTTCTGATCGAAAGACTCGACGATGAATCCGTCCTCGTTATAGAGATTGAGGGACTCTGCAGTACCTCTGAAGATCTTTTTGAGGACAACATCATAATCTGCAAGATAACGCTCTTTACGGTATCCGGAATGAGCGTAATCGATACACTCTTCAGACAGATCGATGAAGCGTCTGATATCACATGTAACGCCTTCAACGATAGCCGTCGTACCGTCTGATTTCATGTTGAGGAGATCAGGATCCTGATACTCGATAAGAGCATGGCAGACGTTGTAAGACTGGGTTGCCCAGTCAAGACCGGGGATACTGTATGCGCCTGACAGCGAGGCCTGACTCCTGTCCTCTGTCGTGGGATCGACATTGACCGCATCCCACCTTACACGCGAGATCCTGCCTGATTCAACGGTGATCTCGACATAATCGATATAACCTGATTGATCCTTGACTACGGACTGTGCAAAATAGACACCGTCGTGAAGTCCGTTTATAACGATCTCGCTGTGGGATACGGAGGTGTCCTCTTCAGAGATATTGCCGGTAAATGCCACCGGGATCCTCTTACCGATCACACTCTTCCTGAACATGGCTATCTTATCGTCGTCCATCTCTATCGGATTACTCTCATCCCTCAGCCGCTTGACGCCCGTAAGAGTCGCAGATTCATAGTCGATGCCGACGAGCAGATGGATCTGCTGGCCGAATTCATTTTCGCGCTGAACATCGATAACGTAACCCTGGGGAGACCCGAGTCCGTCATAACCGATATAGACTTCATTGATATCATCATAGTTGTCGAGGATAGGACTGGAGATCTTATCATAACGGCTGCATTTGAGAACATCCTTGTACTTCTCGATATAGATCGTCTGCTCCCTCTCGCCTTTCCTGAAGGACGACAGATATATGCCTCCGATAACGGCAACGATACCGAGAACGAAGATCACGATGATCTCTGTTACTATCTTCTTAAGACCGGAACCGTTCATCTGTTGACCTTCACCTCCCTCTGCTGTATCTTGCCTCTCCTGGCGATCGTCTTTGAGAAGAAATCGATCTCAAATGACATAAAGTTAGTCGCCATGACAGGTGCCAAAACAGCACACATGTCAGATACCCTGCCCAGCAGGACTGTCGTCATGGCGGCACAAAGGATACCGGCTGCAACGCCGCCCCACCTTCTCGAAGGCATCGTCGTGAAGTCTCCCAGCATATATACTGCAACATAGAGCACGCCTGATGACAGAATGTATATCAGTATCGATCTGATGCTCGTCTCACCTGGCATATACTTGCTGCTGATAAGCGGGAACAGTAAGATGAGTGTAGTCAGATATGCGACTGGGGCATATATCCTGACCGTTCCCTTAAGGATCTGGTACACCCACATGGCTATTATGAGCACTGCGCATCCCATGCCGAGATATCCTGCATAGTTGCCTGTCAGGATCTCAACGATAAAAAGGCTCTGGGGATCGGAAGCGGAAATGACACTATCGCTCCTTCCGATAAGCGAAGTTACATCAAACCATGAGCTGAGCGGAGTCTTAAACATAGCCATCTGCGCCGGGAAGAGCATCTCTACGCAGAGCCTTGCAACACACGCGGGATTTAAGATGTTGTTGCCTGCGCCTCCGAAGAACTGCTTGACCACGAACGATCCGAACAGAACACCGGTCAGCGCAACGATTATGGAAGTTCCCGGAGGAAGCATCAGGGCATATACGATACCTGCCTCGATCGAGCTGAAATCAGTATAGTTCCTGCTCATCCCGTCCCT
>OMQY01000209.1 GCA_900313405.1 uncultured Eubacteriales bacterium | reverse complement strand
GAGAGCCTGTGTTGTACCGAGTACCTGCTGAGCTGCAAGAGCTGCGCCGTCCTGACCGAACATCTTGGCCTGATCGACCTGCTCGATTCTTGCACGGGATGTATCATCGGGTGTGATAGTGCCGATAGCGACTGTATCGACCAGCATACCTCTGTTCTGAAGCCACTCTTCATCGAGCGCTTCCTGCATATACTTACGAAGTCTGCCCTGCTCTGAAGGGAGATTCGAGAACATGATCTTGTCCTGACCGCCGCACTTATTAAGTACCTCAGAGAAGTTATCGAGGAACTCAGTACGAGGCTGCTTAGGATCTGAAGGCTTACCCATAAGATCTGTAATAGTGAACTCGCCTGCGATATTACCTACGCATCTGAAGAATGCAACGGGATCCTCAACATGGAATGAGAAGGAACCGTTCAGACGGATATAGATATTCCTGTACTCGGGATCGTTATAAGCCAGCGGTGTAGCCGTGCCGAACTTATTATCCCTCATCTCCATCATATTGACGAAGTAGACTCTCTGCTGCTTAGCGATCTCACCGCCGTGACGCATTCTCTCCCAAGTATCCTTAACAACATTCTTGGCATTTGTCAGAAGGTGTGAATCTGTCAGAACGGAAGGAGACGATGAAGAATCCCATGTATACATACCGGGCTCTGTAGTAAAGTCAATGATCTTTCCGTTATCAACCAGTAAGAGTGCTGTCTTCTCGGGAACGGCGATGTGTGAACCGTTAGTGATTACTTCTGCATTTCCCTTATTCTTACCCTTCTGTATCTGCGCTGCACCCTTACGGACGAGAACGTCCTGACCGAGAGAATCGCAGGTAAAGAACTCAAGGTACTGATCGGCAACTTCCGAGCTGATGGAAGAGCCTACAACACCGATGATGTTAGCTGCTGCTCTAATCAATCCCATATAATTAATCCTCCATGTGTAATACTATTTGGCGGCTCACACCTCAGCCACCGTAGAAAATGATAACATTTTTCGACATTGATGACAATAAAAATCGTACGCGGACAGTTACAGTCTGTGCAAGATCGCAAGGAGGCTTTCTTCACTTATGACACGGAAAGAATCCATGCCGAGATCACTCGATGCAACGACGTTCTCGAGCCTGTCATCAAAGAAAAGACAATCCACGGGACGAAGATCATATTTCTCAAACAGCGTCTGATAGATCACCGCTTCCGGCTTCATCCTGTGGATCTGATATGACACCACCGCGCCGTCAATGCTGTCTAAGAAAGAAGCTCCCTTGGTATGCTTGGCGAAAAGGACACTCGAGTAGTTGGACAGCAGATAGATCTTATAGCCTTTATCCTTAAGCCTTTTGACCTCATCCCAGACCTTCGGGCGTCTTACCGGCATCAAATGAGTATTGCTCATCATCCACCTGATATGTTCTTCCCACTTGGGAAATAACTTGATATACATCCCGACAACTTCTTCGAAAGGTATATTCTCGAGGTCGAACTCGTCCCACAGGGAATTCGAGAATACTTCCTCAAGGAACCGGTCGGCTTCTTCGGGTTCCATCTTATGATCCTCGATCATCATCTCCCGCGGGCGGTATCCGAGAAGGACACCTCCGACGTCGAAGACGAGATTCTTATACTCGCGAAGAGGCCCCTGATCAATAATCATAGTGGATCGTCCTTCTCATCCTGATCAACTCCGGAGCCTTAAGTTCCCCGAGTCGTTCATCATCGATAAGATCTTCCATAACGCTTGTAGCGACAAGAGGGATACCTGTCAGTTCTCCGGCCTTCATGATGATCTGCTCGCCTTCGATTATCTCATCGACAGTGGTCTCTTCGAGAAGATTCGTATTACAGATATATCCGTCGACCTTAAGCCTTGCTGCCTCCTCAAGTTCGGCAGTCATCACGGCGATCGACTCAGGGTCGGACGTAAAAGGTCTTCTGGTATTAACGACCATATAAAGATTGAAGTCCATGCCCTTGAGCCTCGAATATAGAGAACCGAGAACATAAGCACCCATATCCTCACCGCCGATATCGAATACGCCGCTATATTCCTCATCATCGAAGATAACGTACATCTCACCGCTCAACACCGGGGCATCTACATTCGAGTTGGCGTACGAAGGATATATGACCCTGATGCCGTCCTCCCCGAGCTTACGCGCCGCATCGGCAGAACGGTAGAAAGGATTGACTATATCGAGATCAGCCAGGAGTATCTTATTCTCGGGCTTCTCTTCCTTCATCATCAGAGCCATATTGACAGACAGTTCCGATTTACCGCTGCCGTAAGCTCCTATTATTATGTTCAGTCTCTTATCGTTAATAATTCCCATCTTATCTCCTTGATCAATACAGAGTGGCGACAGTAACGCCGTCATCGCCTTCGCCCTTGATACCTAAGCGGTGATCCTTAACACGGGGGTCACCGTTAAGTATCGTGTCGACCGCGGCTCTGAGTGCACCCGTACCCTTGCCGTGGACTATCCTTATCGTCTTGATGCCTGACAGCTGGCAGTCATCTATATAACTGTCGAGAGCACTCTCCGCCTCGGCGACCTTCATGCCGATCAGAACAAGTTCAGACATAGTCGTCATTGTCTTCTCATGCCTTATCGCATTACTCGAATCAGCCTTGTAAGAGGCGCGTTCACGCTTCTTACTCTTGGGCGGATCGGTCTTTACGTTATCGGCAGTAGGCTTACGAAGCTGTGACAGTTCTACGGTATATGTCATGCTGCCGGAAGATATCCGGAGCTTGCCGTTACGTCCGGGCTCTGATACGACTTTACCGAGCACGCCGAGATGAGGAATATAATACTCCTCGCCCGAACGGACGACAGCCGGTACTTCTCCGGGCAGAGCGACAGATCCGAGCTTGTCATCTTCCTCATCGGAAGACAGATCCTTGATGCCGGCTCTTAACCGTCTCCTGATCCTGTCGAGTTCCTCTGCTGCATCAGCGGCATTATCCCGCCTTGCCTTTTTACCTGCCGCCTTTATCATCTCGGTCAGTTCTTCCTCCTTGGCGCGGAGAAGCTCGCGCTGCTCTGCCCTGGATTCGTTGAGGATCTTCGTCTTGGAACTTCTTAAAGCCTTCTTCTCTTCCTCGAGTTCGGCCATCTTACCGCTTAATGCACGATTCAGCTCTTCGTTCTCGGCCCTTAGTCTCTCAGCTTCCTTGCCGTCGGTCTCCGCCTTCGCCAGGAGCTTCTCATAGCTTAACTCTTCCTCACTCATCCGGCTCTTTGCATCAGCGATGATCCTCTTGGGCAGCCCCAGCTTCTCCGATATAACGAAAGCATTACTCACACCGGGCGTTCCTATTATCATCCGGTAAGTCGGCGACAGCGTCTCGGTATCAAATTCGAACGACGCATTCATGACGCCTTCCTTGCCGATAGCATATGCCTTGAGTTCCTTGTAGTGAGTCGTTGCCATAACGGTACAACCCTTTTCGAAAAGCGCATCCAGGATAGCGACAGCCAACGCCGCGCCCTCGGCAGGATCCGTACCGGACCCCAGCTCATCCAAGAGCACGAGCGACTTACCCTTAATGTTCTTCAATATGAAGACGATCCCCGACATATGCGCCGAGAAAGTAGACAGACTCTGTTCAATGCTCTGCTCATCTCCGATATCAGCCAGCACGCGATCGAAAACAGCGACCTCTGATCCCACGGCACACGGGATCATAAGTCCCGCCATCGTCATAAGTGTCAAGAGTCCGCATGTCTTAAGAGATACGGTCTTACCGCCCGTGTTGGGACCGGTAATAATGAGCGACCTGTAGTCATAGCCGTTAACGATATCGACCGGCACTACCTTGTCCGCATCGATCAGCGGATGACGCGCCTTGACCATCCTGATCCTGCCTTCTGAATTAAGCGCAGGTCTGACTGCCTCCATCTTTATCGCGAGATTAGCCTTTGCCGACGACAGATCGGCATATTCGACGATTGCCATGATCGACCTGATCTGATCTTTCCCGGAAATGACCTGTGCCGTAAGTGCCTTGAGGATCCTCTCGATCTCAGCCTTCTCGAGAGTTATGAGCTCGCGGATCCTGTTGTTAGCCTCCACTACAGCCATCGGCTCGATAAAGACTGTCTGGCCGGTCGAAGATGTGTCATGAACGATGCCGGGCAAAGATGATCTGCATTCGGCCCTGACCGGAACGCAATATCTGTCTCCCCTCATCGTGATTATCGCCTCCTGAAGGATGTCTTCCTTCTGTCTGATGACGCGGTTCAGGAGAACACGGATATTGTCCTGGACGGAACGCTTCTCGCGCCTGATCTGATAGAGTTCATCGCTCGCCCTGTCATTCATCTCGTCCTCGTTATCGATCGAAGTCGAGATATCTCTGTGAAGCCTCGGCATGGGGTCTATCGTCGACAAAGTCCTGAAAAGCGTGGTCTCGCTCATATCCGACTTCTCGGACGCTACAATGCCTTTAAGCTCCTCTGCACCGCGCAGGAACGTCGCGATATTAAGAAGTTGCTTCATGCTGAGACAGCCGCCCGCCTCTGCATAATCGAGATGCTCATCGATCGCCGGAAAATTGCCTAGCGGCAGCTGTCCGTATTTGTTGATATAACAGAAGACCTCATCCGTCTCCCCGAGCATCCCGCCGACCCTGTCCTTATCAGTTGTCGGAAAGAGCGCTTCGGCCGCGCGCCTGCCATATGCGGTGCGGGCACATTCTGTAAGCATTTCTATGACCTTGTCGAATTCGAGGATGCGGAGAACACGCCCCTTGATCTGTTTACGGAGTTCCTCCTCCTCGAAAGTAGTATATCGATACATCAACCTTTACCCGTTACTGTTTGATACACGTAATTATACACTAATAAAGAATTGCGCACAGAGGGCAATTTACTATTGCGCGCAAACGGTTGTTCACATACAATGATTATAAATATACGATTTGACAAAATCACGCAAAGGATGGTCCTCCATATGAAAAGTAAGATCGCCCGTTACGTCGCCCTCATCCTCTCATCGGCAATGCTCCTGACATCATGTTCCGCCAAGAAGAAGGATCCCTACACCCCTGTCCTCCCGACCGCCTCCGAAGAGGCCGGTATATATGTTAAGCCTGTAAGCGGATTGTCTTCTGACTTTATCAAAGGTATGGACATCTCTTCCCTGATCTCCGAGGAAGACAGCGGTGTTAAGTATTACGACGAGAACGGAGAGGAACAGGATCTGTTCAAGATTCTCGCCGACAACGGTATCAACTATATAAGAGTCCGTGTCTGGAACAACCCCTATGACGCCGACGGTAACGGCTACGGCGGAGGCAACTGCGACGTAGAGAAGGCGGCGGAGCTCGGAAAGCGTGCCGCAGATTACGGCATGCGCCTGCTCGTCGACTTCCACTACAGCGATTTCTGGGCCGACCCGAACAAACAGTACACGCCCGTAGAATGGCGCCGCCAGGATATAGATACAAAGGCACAACTGCTATACGACTTCACTGTAGATGCGCTCGAGGAGATCATCGATGAAGGAGCCGACGTAGGAATGGTCCAGATCGGAAACGAGATCAATAACGGTCTGTCCGGCGAATACGACACCGCCAACATCATGAGACTTCTGTCGACAGCCTCTGAAGCCGTTCGCTCCGTCGATACCGATATAAAGATCGCAGTACATTACACCGGTATAGATGCTTTCGATGACACGATGCTCCGTGCGCAGACCCTTCAGGATTACGATATCGACTATGACATCTTCGGTGTCTCCTATTATCCCTACTGGCACGGAACCATGGACAATATGGAGAACGTGCTCCGCAGCATCAGCTCAACATACGGCAAAGACACATGTGTCCTCGAGACATCCTACATGTATACAGGCGAAGACGGCGACTGCTTCGGCAACTCCCTCGCGGGCGAAGATGCGATCGAAGGATACCCGGCCTCTGTCGACGGTCAGGCCAAATGCATAAGGGACATAATCCAGCACGCATCCGATGCCGGAAGCCTCGGTGTCTTCTATTGGGAAGGCGCTTGGATCCCCGTCGGCAATGAATACGAGAGCAACTATGCTTTGTGGGAGGAGAACGGTTCCGGCTGGGCATCGAGCTTCTCAGTCTCTTACGACAGTCAGGACGCCGGCAAGTATTTTGGAGGATGCTCGTGGGATAATCAGGCGTTTTTCGATAATGAAGGCCACGTGCTCCCGTCTCTCGGCGTCTTCAAATATGTCGACTACGGTGCAACAGCGCCTCTTCGTATAATGGCATACGGGGAAGTCGCGGTCGAGGTCCAGATCGTCAATGACCTCGTCCTCCCTGAGACGATCCCCGCCTACTACAACGATCCCGACGTGACCGACGGTGTCCCCGTTACATGGGATGCTGCCGACATAGACACTTCTGTCGCGGGAACATACGAGATAACCGGCACCACAACTGACGGCACCCCGATCACGGGCACTGTCAAGGTCGCCAATATCAACTATATCTCCAATCCGAGCTTCGAGGATGTGGATATGACGATGTGGGAAGTAAACGACTATGGCGACGGTCATTCGACGGACCGCCTCACCAAGTCCGGCGACGCCCATTCCGGGGATAACTCTTTCCACTTCTGGAGCGAGTCTCCCATCTCATTCACAGTCTCGCAGTCCTTCACGGATCTTGCAGCCGGTCCCTATGCCGCGACCTGTCAGATCCAGGGCGGTGATGTCGGTGACGGTGCAGTCATCTACGTTTACATTACAGTCAACGGCACCGAATATGCTTCCGATCCTGTAGAACTCACCGGTTGGGTAAACTGGCAGACGGCACTTGTTACAGGCGTCGAGATCAACGAAGGTGACGACGTCACAGTCGGCGTCCATGTTGAAGCCGCCGGCGGCGGTTGGGGCACGATCGACGACGTCGAGTTCTACTCCGAACTGGCGTGAGCGGCACGTTGAAATACTGCGGGTTGATGGTTTGACAACAAAAACGACAACGGATCACGCGGACCCGTTGTCAAAGCCATTGTTAAAGTAACCGCGGCGACAGCCCTCGACAACTAT
>OMQY01000040.1 GCA_900313405.1 uncultured Eubacteriales bacterium | reverse complement strand
GGCAGATGCAAAGACGGTAGCGCTTTATTGTGCCGTCCGCGGCGAACTGCCATGCGATGATGTGGCGGAACTGTTCTTATCGCGCGGCTGTACTGTCTGTTATCCGAGAGTGCGCGGAGAAGAGATGGATTTCTATGAGGTCACGGATCGCGGATCACAGTTGACGGAAGGCTCATATGGCATACCCGAGCCTAAGCAGACATGCAGGAAGATAGATGCCGGATCTATCGACATCATGCTGGTGCCGGCCGTAGCCTACACCGAGGACGGGTCGCGCCTCGGAAGAGGGGGCGGGTATTATGACCGCTGGCTGAACGCTGCATCCTTAGCGGGAAAGATGCCTTATACTATCGGTGTGTGTTATGATTTCCAGGTATACTCCGCTCTGCCGGTCGAGAGTCACGACCACGCAGTCGATATGGTATTGTGTGTAGTAACCGAGGAGGATGATGAAGAATGAAGTACTTTATAGCCAACCTTGTCGCCCATTCGCTGGTCGTCCTGTTCCTGGTACTGCTTATGGTCCTGTTCACTAACAGGAATCACCGTAAAAAGACCAGACATTCGTTGGCTTTCTTCCTGCCGCTTCTTTTAAGCGGAGCGATCATCTACGATATGGTATTCATGACGGCGCCGAGGTTCCTCGATCTGTCCGCAGTCATCAATCAGAACTACTATTCTTATACGGGCACTGTCGAGAAGATAGGATACTTCAATAATTACATCGTAATCGACGGCAAGACTTATTACATCAATCCGCTCCGCGATCTTCCTTCGGAGGGGACATATGTCAGGGTAAGATACTCCGGACACAGCCTCTATGCGATCGAGGTCGCACCCATCGAGCCGGCCGATGTTACAGATTCCGTTAATGAGGATGTACAGACGACGGCTCCTGAGACCGAAGCTGACGGCAACTGATCCCGGAACATTTTTGCCAAAATGTCCCACTTTGTCCCGACTTTTGCGTTCGGGGCTTTTTTATATTGATTTTCGATATGCATCCGATTCAAAATAGTATCAGAAAGAATCGTTATATCGGAGGCAATATCATGGGAAAGGACACAGAGATCAGACAGCGGGAAACGCGTGTTCTGCACAAGGAGGAGGCGGGCGTATATGTCATCTGCAGCGACGAAGCCCTCCTCGAGAATATCAATAGACTGTTGAAGCGCAAAGGCGTCATAGGAATTACCGATTCGGCCGGCCGTATGCACTATATGATCGATGCGCGCGATAACAAAAAGAATGCCCCGCATCAGGTCAACTCGCTGGTAGTGCCTGATGCAGGGAACATCCTGACGAGCGAACGTGCGATCAGCGAAGTGTTCGCACGCCATAATATCGATACCGGGCTGACGGGCGGGACGATCCTGTTCTTCGTCATCCGTAAGCTGATACTCGAAGGTGAGACATATCATTCCAACACCAAGCTGATCTACGCCAACGTCTGCGAGGTCTTCAATATGAGTTATGAGACCGTTGAACGTGACGTCCGTTACAGCATTAATAAGAGCGACTTCAGGAAGGGAATAAGAAGTGTCGCGATAATCAAGATACTGACTGATGAGGTAAGGCAGCTGATCAGTGATCTCGCAGGGGATAATGAAGAATAAGAGCATTCAAAGACCCGCCTCGTAATGAGACGGGTCTGATCTGATCTGTTATTGAGATATCTGTCAATTACTTGTTAACGATATCCTTGAACTCCTTACCAGCCTTGAAAGCGGGGGACTTAGAAGCTGCGATCTTGATCTTCTTGCCTGTAGCAGGATTACGGCCCTCACGAGCAGCGTGCTCCTTAACAGAGAATGTACCGAAACCAACGAGAACAACCTTGTCACCGTCTGCAAGAGCTTCCTGGATAGAAGCGATTGTTGCCTTAAGAGCTGCCTCTGCGTCCTTCTTGGAGAGTTCAGCCTTTGCTGCGATTGCATCAATAAGATCTGTTTTATTCATTGTTTTGCCTCCTTAACCCTTGTGGGCGATTTACATACAAATTATGGCTTGAAATAGCCTGTATGTCAAGCCTTTTTGCGAACTTCTCAAGGGTTTTTAATGGCGAAAAGCCTTTATTTTATTGGCATCGATCATTTATATAGTATTTTGGGTCAGGAAAGTGGTACAATCTCCTTCGTAGAACATAAAACTGATCAACATGATCTTGTTACGGAGGAATATAAAATGGTTGTTACTAAGGATACTATAATCGGTGATGTTGTAGCCGCAGACCCCGAGGTCGCTCCCGTTCTTATGGCATCGGGCCTTCACTGTCTCGGTTGTGTTCTCGCTACAGGTGAGACTATCGAGGAAGCCTGCTACGTGCACGGTATCGAAGTCGATAAGCTCGTAAGCGATATCAACGGATTCTTCGAGACAAAGGGCGAGAACAAGGCAGACGCCGAGGCTTAAGCCTTAATAGGTCGCACGCATCACGATATGGAAGGTCGTACCTTCGCCGAGCGTACTCTCAACTGAGATCTCGGCATCGTGGTGGTCGATTATCGTCTTGACGATCGACAGACCGAGACCTGTACCCTTGATATTCTGGCCGGAGTTACCGGCTCTGTAGAATCGATCGAAAATATGCGGCAACGCGTCTTCGGGAATACCGATACCGTTGTCGCTTACTGTTATATGGATCCTCTGTTCGGAAATCGGCAGATCGGCATTGCTCCTCCAGGCCTTTATCCTGATCAGGGCTTCTTCATTGGAATAATTGACGGCATTGGAAACAAGGTTCTCTATGACGCGCGTGAACTTACGCGGGTCAGCCTTGACGATGAGATTATCATCTTCGGGGATCTCGAGTTCTATCTTCTTGCCGGTGTTCCTCATATCGGCTTCATACATCATTACAAGCTCGTCGAGGAGCTCGGCGATCGAGAGTTCCATAAAGCTGAACTCATTGGCATTCGATTCCATTCTGGTAAGTTCGACTATGTCCGATACGATCTGTTCCATCTGATATGAACGCTTAAGGATATTGTTCAGATACATATCGCGCTGCTCCGGCTTCATATTGGGACCGGACGCTATCAGGAGTTCCGCATAACCTCTTATCGCAGTTATAGGGGTCTTAAGATCGTGGGATACGTTCGACAGGACGTTCTTACGCGCTTCTTCGTTCTCCATGAGACGACGGTTCGTATTATAAAGGTCACGGTTGATCTCGGATATGTGCTGTGTCTTCTCTTTAACGAGATATCTCAGGTGCTCCATCATCTCCTGGAAATACTTATAGCGGCGAACATACTGAGCGACTATCAATATCTCCAGACTTATGAGAGCAGCGATAAAATACTGCGAATATACGGGAATGTTATATATAGACATGCTGTCCGGATACATTCCGAGGAAACAGAAGAAAGCGGTTACTGATCCGGACAGTCCGACTACAGCATTGTTCTCGTTAATGTAGAGGAAGAGCACCTTAAAGATACATACAGAAGACGATACAAGTGTATATATCAGAGACAGGTAGAGCATTGTCCCGTCCGACAATACGCAGGAATCGGCTTCCATCAGGACAATGAGCACGATACCGATCGCCAGAGGGATAAGGTAGTCGATCCTCCAGAACTTGGAGAACTTATTGAGCTTGGAATTCCTGAAGAGCGAGGATACGAACAGATATGACAGGAATCCGAGGATTATGGACAGGGTATAGCGGAGTATGATCCTTGAGACTGAATCGATGGCAATGAATCTCGTATCGATCATGGTGTATAAGAGAAGTATTATCTGGATCGCCAGGAAGATGAAGAACAGCCTGCGGTTGCTTATCGACTTCAGCAGGATCATTCCGGCAAGCGCCGACAGGAAGATCGCCAGCGTCTCGATTATCATCCAGACCAGAGACGTAAAGATAAGCCTGTTCTCCGTACTGGCAGTGCCGAGTGAAGGGGATATGGTGATGCCGGGGCAATAGATATCGGAGAAACTCTTGACGGCGATGATCAGTTCGATGACACCGTTCTCGTCGGCTGTCAATGTGATGCTCCTGTAGCCGCAGGTGATGTCAAGTCCCGGGTCCTGATCGTCGTATCCGACCTGACCCATGTCGACTCCGTTTGCAAAGACCTCTGCAGAACCGTTAATGCCTGACAGATTAAGTCTTATGGTATGGTAAGGCGACGGAAGGATGATCCTTGCCAGATAAGCTGCGCTTATGCGGTCTCTGCCGCCTTCCGACACCTCTATGAATTCGATGGGATTAAGAGTATTAACCTGTTCGGAATCCTCCCCCGGATCTTCCCAGCCGAGCTCGGCGGAAACAGATACGTTACGGATATGCGGCATCTGAGTGTAGGTCGAATATGAGAATGAACCGTTATATATCGAATCTGCATTGACATTCGGCACCAGGATCCATCTGTCACCGATGAAGATGTCTCCTGAGGCTATGTCATCCTCCGTGACCACAAATGATTCCGTCGTTCTGTCGTAACGGATAGCAGAGTCCGTTCTGGTATTGAACGATTCGTTAAACTGGTGTATGAACAGAAGCGACACCACAAATACCATTGTGATGAGGAGCTGTGTGAGAAGTGACTCCTTCTCCAGGTCTATCGGCTTACTTATCTTCTGTCTCATATATATAAAATATCAACCCCTTAACAGAAATGCTAAGGGGTCTTAGATATTACCTCATTCTGATAATCTTACTTGATGTCATCGCGGGC
>OMQY01000222.1 GCA_900313405.1 uncultured Eubacteriales bacterium | reverse complement strand
GCCGGAGGACGTAAAGCCGATACATACAACTACTGCGGCCTTCTTGCCATATTGTTCGAGAGTGACGGTTCGGGTATAATGCCCGAGATCAGGTTGACTTCCGATAAGGGTGACCTTGTAATCGGAGCAATGGTATCGACCCTTAGTCTGGGGGCGGTCCTGGGACTGATCTATATTAACGGTTCAAAGAAGAGTAAGGAGAGATCCGGTGCAACGACGTAAGATCACAGAGGGAACACGGTTTATCGTTTTCGATATGGAATGGAATCAACCGATACCGGGCAAGCATTATGATATCGACGTATCGACTCTGCCGGGGGAGATTATCGAGATCGGCGCCGTAAGCTACGTGATCCGTGACGGCGTACCCGTCCTTGCGGGAAACTATTCCTGCGATATCAGACCGCATTATTATAATAAGATACATTATCATGTAAAGAAAGTGACCGGTAAGACCAATGCCGACCTTCGAAACGGAACATATCTCGAGTCTGCTTACAGGGCATTCCGTGAATTCTGCGGTGAGGATGCCATATTGGTCGGATGGGGAACATCGGATCCCGATATGCTGAAGAAGAATCTCAAGGCGCGAAGGATGAACGACAGACTCGGGATGATGTTTGTGGATATCCAGCCCATCTTTTCCGTTTTTGCAGGAGACAGAGGACATCAGAGAAGTGTGGAGTATGCCGTTGACTACTATGGTATAGAGAAGAACGAGACCTTCCACAGTGCCATGGCAGATGCCGAATATACCGGAGAGATATTAAGATGTATCTATCTTAATAACGATACTTCTGAAGTCTCTGAGGCGATCAGCAGATCTGTGACAGATCCGGATATCAGACACGAATACCCGTTTGTTACGCCCGAAGTCAATAATGCGGATGAGGCTTCGAGATATGCCACGGACTATATCCGCAAGTGTCCCAGATGTGATTCGGCTCTTTTGCTGAAGGTCGGTCCGTTCAGGCTTCGTAAGTCCGTATATGCAATGGGTGAATGCGAGACTGACGGGGAATTCTTCGCCAGGGCAAGGATCAAAAAAGGAAGGAACGGAGGGGCATATGCCTCGGCTATCATGAGGATAGCTTCCCCCATGGATCAGTGGCTGATAGAGGAGAAGAAAAGTGAATTTGATGAATTCGGTGTAAACGGAAAGCCGCATATCAAGCCGTCAAAGGAAGAGGAGACCCCATCCGAAGATGATGAAAGTGTAAATGTGAACGATAAAAATGAATAAATTGTAAACAAAGAATGTATAATTGATGTAGAAAATTAAAAATTTTTATTGAAATCTCAAATGAGATGCCTTATAATGACAATAAGTTTATATGCAGTCGTGTGTTTAAATGCGTAAAGAAGGAAGGATTTGTTCTATGCTGAAGATGGTACATAAGAGAAAATCCAAAAAGAAGGACAGCAAAGAGGGTGTTATCCTCATTACTGTATTGTTCATCCTGGCTATGGCCATGATCTTCATTACATCGGCGATACTGCTTACGAGCGGTACAAGAAGCCGTCTCTATACAAGAGCAGAGGAGAATCAGTCAAGACTTACAGTTACATCCGTAGCTGAATCGTTCTACGCTGCTATCGAGATGCATGAGATCAATAAGGGTATGGTTACATCCCTTGACGGCTTTGGTCCTATCAATGTAACGGCTGCAGGAGTTCCGGGTATGGCCGGAACAGCAGATGACTGCACAACGATCGAGGTCAATAAGGATATCTCGACCGGCTATTATAATGTTGACATCGTTACCAAGATCGGTACACAGAGCGATACTGTAAGACTCGTTCTTGAGCCTAACGAAGAACAGCACTTCGGCGGCGGCGGATTCGGTCACCAGGTTGAGGTTGTCGGCGGCGGACAGCTTGCCAACGTCAGCATCGGTTATGATGTTAATTCCGGCGGAAGATACAACTCTTCTGATAACACGATCCTTTCCCGTGGCACAGCCGGTACACCTATCGGTTCCACGAATATGTATTCCACATTCATTACGACCGGTGCATTTGCAGCCGCTTCAGGTTCCAAGTTCTACAGTGATGTTGTTATCTGGGGTGCAGACGGAACACTCAATGCCCCTGCTTTCAACGGTAGCGGTTTTGAGATGATGGATCCTAATTCGGGTATCTTCTTCATAAACAACAACGCACCTATCACAGGTTATAACGGAAGCAGCACTCTCTGCCAGAACAGCGGAGCTAATATCGTAGTTTCCGGTACAAATGCAAACTTTGATGCAGGATTCGGTAATCCTTCACAGGCACTGGGTCATGCTAATGGTCATATCTATACTGCTAACGGTGGTACGGCAACAGCAAGCGGTGTAGTACAGGCTGCGGTAACAAGCGCTGTTTCACAGGTTCAGGACAATCTGACAAGATACGGTAGCTCTACATTCATTCCTGACCAGGAGGAATCCGGTGAGGTTTACTACTGGCAGCAGTGTGCAAATAAGAACCATCTTGATGTAAATGCCAACGGCGGGACAGCTCTTAATATCTCTTCCTGCAGCACTAATCTTCCCGCAGGTGAGTATAAGGTATCAGGTAGCTTGAATGGTCGCACTATCACATGTGATCTGTCTACAGGCGATTATGTCTTCTATCTGCCTAACGGTCTTTACATGGGCAACAACGGCATCATCGAGCTCCTCAACTCTGACGGAGTTCACCACGCCGTATTCGTTATCGGTGCCGGCAAGAAGCTCGAGATCCAGTCTGATGCAATGGCAGGAATCATCGATGGTGCTGTATATGGTGTTGACAGTTCTACACCTGCAGCAGACAGACGTGCCGCTTATGCAGCTAACGGAAATAAGCCTGATCAGAGTGTAATGCCTGCCGCATATGTATATGGTGCCGGTATGGATACTGCTCACAGCACTCAGATCTATATGAACGGTAACCAGGGCTCTTACCTTACGGCATATTGTGCTCTGTATCCTACAACTGCTGATTCCGATGATGCAGGTTCTTTCCACTTCTATAACTCCAGCGGAAAGTTCTTCTACGGAAGAGTTAATGCTTACACTGTCCTCTCTGAGACCGGTGGATTGGCTCCCATCCCGTACTGCCCTGCACCTCATGCAGACGAGGATCCGGATGCATTTATCCCGATCAAGCCTGATTACAATGTAATCGCTCTCGAGTACTATTACTCAGCATGATGTGATCTTCATCACTCCGATAAACCACAAAAGAAGGACCGCTCATCTGAGCGGTCCTTTAATTCATACTCTTTATATGATAGCGGCGATAACGGTGAGATATCAGTCTATGATGATAAGATCTTTTTCCTGAATGATCTCAGTGAAGAAATCATATGAGGGAACACAGATTATGTTAATTAACTGTTCGCTCAAACGTATGGAATAGGTCTCGATCGACGAACTGCAGCAGAATATATTGGCACCGTATCTGGTTACGAACCCCAGGAAGGAATTGTATAGAGACGAGTCCTCTGAACAGAGTTTTACTCCCGAATCGATCAGATAGACAGTCTCGATCTCGATATCCGAATCCTCTATGGCTTCAAATACTGACTCCAGAAGAGATCTTCCGTGAGCACTGTCAGCGGAATAATAGTCATGCCTGATAAGCATATTTCTTCGTTTTGAACGGTTGTCGACATCAGATAGAGGGAAGAGCTGATACTCTTCGGCAATATCATTTTTTGGATTGTTGTTCATCAAAATCACTCCTGTCCGCCGATAAGAATCTCATAGAACGCTGAATAGCATTCTTACTGTTTCCCCAGGGCTTATCATTGTTCCTGTAATCGAACTTAAGCGTGAACCATTCAACATCTCCGATGAGTTCGGCGAAGTAATCATTGTTGTTGTCTGCGAGCAGAGTAACAAAGTCTGCCGCATCATTCTGTGACAGTTCGGAAGCGGCACTCCTCAGGAGCATTGCCGTGTGCGGAAGACAATGTGACTTGTGTTCCGCGAACTTCTTCCTGAAGTCTCCGTCCTTGGAGAACATGTACATTATTACTTCGATATATCTTTCAACTGTATAGTTGATCTTCTCGCATATCGGACAGGCAGCGATACGTTTGTCGATCCTGTCGGCTATAGAATTCAGCTTCTTCTTATACTCGGAATCTCTTCCCTTGAGGAGGGACGCTTTTCCGGGTGCTGCTGTCTTCAGATCCTTGGAGATATCTTCGTGGAAGTCCTTAAGATGAGTGTGGAGCATGAGACCTAATCCGAGTCTTGCTGTCTCTCTCTTATTAAGCTTACCCATATGTTCAGGACAGAATCCGGTCTTATTGGTTATCTTACGTGTGTCGGGTTCCATAAGAGAGGGTCCGAGGTAGTAATCAAGGTAGTCATTCTCGGCCTTCTTACGAAGGTAACAAACCGGACATTCGCATTCCGATGAGTACGCGTCATTGACCGGGATCATGTAAATCTTTTCCATTAACCTGCCACTGTACCTTTCTTTGAATGTAATAGCCTCGCAGCTCTGACATCTACGGCAACTGTCGTGATGGAAGTATACTCCTCGATAGCGCTTCCGACACTCTGCTGTATATCCAGAAGGACCTTCTGAGCATCATAGCCGTAGAGAAGTGCAAGCTCAAGACTTATGACAACACCATATGTTCTTTTCTCGGATTTGAATGATACGACTTCACCATATCCCGGAATATCCTTAAGGACTATCTTGATAAGATCAAGCAGGGCATCATCGGCGATAGAATAGGAGCCGAGGGACGAGAAGGTAGGACGCACCATGGTCCTCTCAGTATCATTGACAAACGGAGTTACTCCCCTCTCTCTGTCGAATCTCTGACGAAGTCTGCTCAACGGGTCTGTGAAATACCCTGAGAACTCATGCTTGACCTCCATGCTCGGAACGGGAATAGTGTGCATTCCCTCTGTCATTCTGGTGTTCCGGGCAATACGTCTCTCTTCTTCGGTAGCAACATCTTCGATCCTGATGAGCATCGAAGGCTGATTGAGCCAGAGATTCGTACATATCTTCTCGAGCATTGAATCGCTCGTTCCAAGGATCATCAGTGCAGCGGGGTGACTCTCGACCAATGCGCGTCTCATGACAGCGGATCTTGTCGGATCGACATACAGAGCCTGTCTGACGGATTCGATCTTGGTAGGGGCCTTCTTGGCAGATGTCCCTGCTACGATACGGCTTCCGTTGATGAGAAGTCCGTCATCGATAAGATAATGGATATCGTTTGCTCTCGCTACGGCGATCGCACGGGTACTCTTACCTGTGCCGGATGGTCCGACGAAAGCAACGACGGCGATCGAAGACAGGAATTCTCTTGTAAGAGCTTCACTGCTGAGGATAAATTCCGGATCGGATTCAAGAGATTGAGCATTCTTAAGGATCCTGTTCTCAGGGAAAGCCTGCACTCTCTTGAGTGTAGAACGAAGCTCCGGTATAAGAACACCTCTGCGCGTCGGCGCAGGAGCAGGAGCCGCCGGTTGTTCAGCCGGTGCGTTCACCTGTTCCGGTGTCGTTATCTCAGGTATTCTGTCGTTCTCATCTTTGATTGACATCAAGTCACCTCACGCTCAACCGCCGAAGACGGGGAGGGAAGATCAGTTATCCCAGTTATGATAGACTTCCTGGACGTCGTCATTCTCTTCGAACATCTCGAGCATCTTCTCGAGCTGAGCAACGATCGCCTCATCTGTAACCTCATTAGTTGTAGTGGCAACAGGACCCAAGCTGGAATCAAGGAATGCATATCCCTTCGCCTCGAGTGCGTCCTTAACTTCATAGTAGGAATCAGGAGTGGTCTCTATCTCATAGACTTCATCCTCGGCTTCGCAGTTCTCGGCACCGCAATCGAGTGCGTCCATCATAACCGCATCCTCATCCTCGTAGTCTTCCTTTGAGATAAGGATGATACCCTTCTCTTCGAAAAGGAATGAAACGCTTCCGTCGACACCCAGAGAACCGCCGTTCTTGGAGAAGATGTGTCTGACATCAGCTGCCGTACGATTCCTGTTATTTGTAAGAGCTCTTACAAGGATAGCGATTCCGCCGGGACCATAACCCTCATAAGTGATATCCTCATAATCGTCTCCCTCGCCGGCGCCTGCCGCCTTCTGGATAGCTCTCTTAATATTATCATTGGGCATGTTGGCTGCCTTTGCCTTCGAAACAACATCCTTAAGTCTGGAATTACCGTCCGGATCGGGACCTCCGGCCTTGACCGCTACCGCGATCTCCTTGGCGAGCTTTGTAAAGATAGCTCCCTTGGCTGCATCAGATGCCTCTTTCTTACGCTTGATGTTGCTCCACTTGGAATGACCTGACATACATACCTCCGTATAACTTAATGCTTGTTCTTATAACTTAAATAAAATACCTTATTATCATCAAAATGACAATGACTGCCGCTGATACGATACCTGTGTATCTGTCACCGGCTTTGCCCTTCATGATCCTTCTGAAAACCATATAAAAGACGCCGTAGGAAGCATATGTAATGAGACCTTCCTTATAGTGGCCCATCCAAAGATACTGAGCGAACAGCATCATTCCGGCGAAGGCCATGTCCATACCGAGATCGGCCTTGGTATACTCGCTTCGGGCGATAAAGGCTGACACGCGGCATGCAATAACAAAGATGGCCGAGATCACGCATGCGCATGTGGTGTACTTCAGACTGAATACCGGATCGATGTCCTTGGTATAAAGTGTAAGCAGCAGAGTGGAGAGGACACCGGGAACAAGAGTATAAAGCGCGAGTCCCGGGAATCCCTTTCCGGTATCGTGATAGATCATCATCGTAGCGATCGTGGCCGATGCAGCTATAACAAACAGTGCATAATAGATCAGGTCGTAGATGTAGTAATGGTCCTCGTTCAGGACCCAGAGTCCGATCTCCTTATGAAGCAGCGCTGCCAGCAGGTAAACCGCTCCGGTCAGGCTCTCGATCTTGGCATAACGGGATGCTACTGGTGCACCGCAATATCTGCATTTGCCCTTAAGGGCAAGCCAGCTGAACAGAGGTACGAGGTCCTTGGCAGCCAATGTATGACCGCAGCTCATACACATAGAGTGACCTTTTGATATTGTCTTACCCTCAGGAACTCTGTAAATGACTACATTCAGGAAACTTCCGATAACGATACCGAACAACGCGGCAAAGAATACAAAGAAAACGTACAGAACAGTAAGATAACCCATAAACTACCTCCTTAATAAATATACCATATAATAAAATAAAAGCGACATATACACGTTCATGTCACACACCTGACCTATAAAAATCACAAATAAACTTGTAATTCTTTGTGCTGTGTTGTATAGTTTTATAGATATATTTGGGGAATTATGTGGAAATTTCATCAAATGATACATATTCGTCACTTATATCGCATTCCACGTGGTTTTTGGAGGAAATGATGAAGAGATTAGGCGATATTCTCATCGAAAGCGGCTTCCTGACGGCGGCCGAACTTGCCGAAGCTCTCAGCGTTCAGAAGGACAGCGGTAAGCGTCTTGGCGAAGTCATAGCCGAGATGGGCCTTATGACAGAGTTTGATATACTCCGCGCTGTTTCCAGCCAGTACAATTACCCGATCATCGACTTGGCGAACATTGATATCGATCCCAAGGCAACTGCGTTGCTCGATGAGCGTTTCTGTACTGAGAACGTCGCAGTCCCGATAGGATTTGACGAGGAGAAACTCGTTGTTGCCATCGACGACCCGATGAACCTTCTGCTTCAGGACGAGCTTCAATTCCGTACGGGCTATGAGATCTCACTCATGCTTGCTACGAGGACCGGCATCCTTGACACTATCAAGGACAATTACGGAAGAGAGTCTGCTGCACAGGCGGCTCAGGAACTCAACGAGGACTTCAGTGATGATCAGCTCGAAGGACTAAGCGAAGAAGTTGCCGACGCAGTTAACAGTGCTCCTGTTGTTAAGCTTGTTAACTCCATGATAGAAGTTGCTATCAGAGCGGGCTCTTCGGATATTCACATCGAGCCGATGGAGGACAGGATCAGAGTTCGTATCCGTATCGACGGTGTTATGCAGGAGATCATGAGCAACCCTGTTAATGCCAGAGACGCGATCACAACGAGGATCAAGATCCTCGGCGGTATGAATATCGCTGAGAAGCGTATTCCTCAGGACGGTCGTATCCAGATAACGCTCAACGGCGAAGAGATAGACATGCGTGTTTCTATCCTTCCTACGATCTTCGGTGAGAAGACCGTTATCCGTATTCTTGCCAAGAACGACGGCAACCTTAACCGTAAGTATCTTGGTATCAGTGATCATAACAATGATCTCATTAACAAGATTATTCAGGTTCCTCAGGGAATCTGTCTGATATCCGGACCTACCGGTTCCGGTAAGACCACAACACTTTACACCTTACTTGCTGAGAAGAACTCTCCCGAGACCAATATCATTACGGTTGAGGACCCTGTCGAGATCAAGATCCCCGGACTTAATCAGGTCCAGGTTAATGCCAAGGCAGG
>OMQY01000084.1 GCA_900313405.1 uncultured Eubacteriales bacterium | reverse complement strand
CGTAGGCTCGTCAAGGATGATTATCGCCGGATCCGCCATCAGAGCTGCCACTAGAGCCGTCTTTTGTTTCATGCCTTTACTCATTCGCTTGAGTGATGCGCTGGGATCCAGCTGAAGTCTCTGCACCAGTTCATCGGCGTAGGACATATCCTTAAGTCCCAGGAAAGCCGCCTGGCTCTTTAGGAATTCCGTTCCGGTCTTCAGGTCGGGGAAAGCTATCTCGCCTGCGACATAACCGATATTCTTAATGTATTCGCTGGAGTGCTCCCAGGCCGTAAGACCGTTTACCTTGGCGCATCCGGATGTGGGCTTGAGAAAGCCCATGATATTACGGATCGTCGTGGTCTTGCCGGAACCGTTGGTGCCTACGTAACCCATCATCTCGCCTTCGCCGATGGTCATATTCAGGTCGAAGATCCCGCGACCGTCACCGTAGTCCTTGGTGAGTCCCTGAAGTTCGATTACATTCTTCATCCTGCAAAAGCACCTCCGTATTCTTTGTCTTCTTTGTAGTAGCTCATGAAGTAGTCCTCGAGAGTTTCTTTTCGATGATGAAGCCCCGTGATCTTATACTGCGCCAGAGCGGACACTACCTGATTGATATATTTGTCATCCGTAACGAGGCGCAGCCTGTTCTTGGGATCGTTCGAGTCTATTATCTCGAGATAGTCACAGCCTTTGGCGAATTCCTGAAAGCTCTTATAGCTGTCCGAGTCATCGAAAGTGACCTCGTACTCTTTACGGGTGGCGTGTTTTAAGTCGTCTGCCACGAAGTCTGAGACGATGCGTCCGTCCTTTATGATGGCGATCCTGTCGCAGGTGGCGTCGACCTCGGAGAAAATATGGCTCGACAGCAAGATCGTCTTGCCCCGGCTCTTCTCCTCTTTGACATAATCGATAAATACCTGCTGCATCTCCGGATCCAGACCGCTCGTGGGCTCGTCCATAATGAGGACATCCGGATCGTTCATAAATGCTGTAACGACAGCCAGTTTACGCTTGACGCCAAGGCTCATCCTCTTTGTCTCACCGGACGGATCCAGCTCGAAAATATCCAGCAGCTTCTTAAGGTGACTGTCGTCCTTACAATGTTGCATATCCATCATCATCCTCAAGAATTCGTGACCCGTAAGTCCAGCGGGCAGTGCGATCTCGCCGGGGATATAGCCCACATTCTGCAGGATCTGATGATAGTTGCTGAAGGTCTCCTTGCCGAAGATCTTCGTGTTGCCGGAA
The DNA here is from genome assembly GCA_900313405.1 of uncultured Eubacteriales bacterium. The sequence continues at coordinate 6,199 of OMQY01000084.1, read as the reverse complement.
TCAGGCTTGGAGAAGCCCATCAGATGTCTGATGGTTGTGGATTTACCGGCTCCGTTAGGACCTAAGAAACCGAACACCTCGCCTTTTCCGACGTGGAACGAAACATCAAAGACGCCGCGACCGAAGCCGTAATCCTTGGTCAGATCGCTTACTTCAATGATCTTTGAGTCCATTTGTCATACCTCCCATTCTTTATCGATCCGGTCAGGTCTCTGATTCCGGATGATCTTTACGGTAAAAAGTGCGACCGAGAAGCTTAATGCCGCCTCGGCCAGAAGCTCGATGCCGAGCATGACGGTGAGAAATCTCGCGCTGCTGTCCGGCAGATAGATCAGGACCACACCGAAGATGCAGGAGATGACAGCCAGCAGCATGATGACCGGCCAGGATCTGATACCGAATCTTCTGGAGTCAGCCGCGATCCGGATCTTAAAGAGCCCTTCGGCAAAGATCGTTATGCCCAAAGCCGTTGTCATAAAGCTGATAGCCGCACTCGTGTGATCTAAGATCAGAATGCCGATAATGATCGAAAGGATTCCGAACTCCATGTCGAACTGGAAAGCCAGCCGGAAGAGATCCTTGGAGTAATATCCGATCAGCTTTATTATCCCGAAAAGGATCATTACCGAACCGACACAACCGGCGATCGTCCTGACGGACAAGTCGGGGAAGATGATCATCAGACCGCCCAGAAAAGCGAATATGATCGAGATAACTATATATCCGATCTTGGCTGTTCTCATGGGCAGAATCGATCTCATTAATCTCACCTCGTTTTCTTTTTCCAAGGGAAGGATAACAAAGGGAGAGATGTGCTTGAATATGCAAAAACGGGCCCGTGTCCAAGATTTGGGCAAAAGGGGGTGAAATGCCTAAAAGACTATGGTGTGTTGTTGATCTGAGTGGGCAGAGGCGGCCGGTCAGCGGCAGGATCGTGAGGTCCGCAGTTCAGCGCTCGGTGCTTTTTCTGATCGCTGACTCGGTGATGCCGCCGTAGAGCTCCCAGAAGCGGGCGAATCTTGATCTGATATCGTCGGTCATGCCTTCTCTCATCCACTTGATTATCATGCCGAAGCACTGGCAGACGGTGGCCGATACGATTATCTCCCTGTCTTCGTCCTTGACCTTTATATCTTTACAGAGCATATCGAAATGTTCGGTTATCAGGTGCATGAGGATCTTCCACAGGTAGTCTTCATAGACGTCGCGGCTTATGGAATTATAGATGTGAAGGACCGCCCTCCTGTGCTCCAATGCGAAGTCCACGGTCGCCGCCAGACAGTCCTCGATGCTGTCAAATGTCCTGTATTCCGATGTTATCTTGGTGGCCTCATCCGTGATCATTTCCTCGAGAAGAGAAGGAATATCGTGATAATGATAATAGAAAGAATTCCGGTTGATCCCGCAGTCCTCGACGATATCCTTGACGGTTATGGACGATAACGGCTTCTGGTCCAGCAGTTTAAGAAATGAGCTCTTGATAGCTGTCTCGGTGAATGACGACATGACCTAAAAAGCAGATGGCATGATGCTCATCTATTTTCCTCTCTGATTATTTATTCATGTACATTATAACAATTGATGACTTGTGCTGCATATTTTATAATGCAAAGTACCGTCGGTGCTCCGTAAAAGGAGGTAAAAGGGAACCGGGTGTAAATCCCGGACAGCCCCCGCTACTGTTATTGTTTATGCGGTCTCATATCCATTGGGTGCTTTTGCAGCATCTGAGAAGGGAGGCCCGCTTAAAGGCATAAGCCAGGAAACCTGCCGATGAGTCTTATTTATCGTGCTTCGGCTGCGGTGGGCGGTCGGACCGGAGGATTTATTATGAAGAAGAGAATTGCAAGTCTAATTCTTGCCGTCTCTATGATCGGTTGCGCTTTCTGCGCATGTTCAAAGAGCGACAAGGATTCCGATTCCGTAGAGAAGATCGTAAGCTTATCTCCTACAGTAACCGAGATCGTTTATGCAATCGGCGGCGGAGACAAGATAGTCGGTGTCACTTCCTACGACAACTACCCGGAGGATGTCTTCAACAAGACGGTCGTCGGCGACACGATGGATCCTGACGTAGAAGCGATCATCGCTCTCGAGCCGGATGTTGTTTTCGCTTCGGTATTCCTTTCCGAAGATGCTCAGAATGCCCTGAAGGATGCCGGACTTGATGTCGTAGTAGTAGAGGACGGTGCGAATGTAGAAGACATGATCGCACATATCCAGACCATCGCAGACAAGATCGGCATGAGCGATGAGGGCGAGGCCCTGTCTATGAGTCTGTCTGACAGAGTATCGGAAGTCGTTAATTCTGTTTCTGACTCTGACGTAAGTGTCTACTATGTAGTAGGATACGGCGAATACGGCGATTATACTGCCGGTGCAGGAACGTTTGTCGATAATCTCATCACTTTGGCAGGTGCCGTTAATGCAGGTGCTATAGCAGATGGTTGGAGCATCTCTCAGGAGGCCATCCTCGAGGCAGATCCCGATTATCTCCTTATCCCCTCATGGGCAACGGATATCACTTCCCTGGAGCCTTATGCTTCGCTTACGGCAGTAGCTGAGGGCAGGGTCATTACTGTAGATGAGAATATTTTCGACAGACAGGGACCTCGTAATATCGATGCCATCGAGCTGATCCAGGGACTTGTAAACGATTATGTCGATGCAGAAGCCGCAGACGCAGCCTGATAGATATAGTGACAGGATAGTTCTTAAGGTGACAGTAGCTGCCATCGTGCTTTTATGTGCGATGGCAGTTTCCTGTTGCTTGGGAAGCGCACATATCAGCATAGGCGAAGTGATCAAATACTTTACAGGAAGGAAAGATGAGCTAAGTCGTACGACAGTGGTTATCCTTCAGCGTATCAGACTTCCGCGCGTAGCGATGGGAGCGTTGGTCGGAGGAGCACTGGCGACGGTCGGAGCGGTGATGCAGGGCATTTTCCGTAATCCGATGGCTGATCCTTCCGTCCTGGGAATATCTTCGGGAAGCGCTCTCGGAGCCGCAATAGCTATAATCTGCGGCCTCGACGGTGCCATCATCGGAGGAACATTTACCGGAACATACATAGGCGCCATGATAGGCGCGGCATTCACCTGGTTCATGGTCTTCGTGATCGCCCAGCAGAGCGGTGAATACGACATGAATTCCACACTCCTGGCGGGCATAGCCATATCTTCGATCATGAGTGCACTGATAACTGTTCTCATGACCTTCCATCGCGAAAACATGGAGCGGATCTACATGTGGATGCTCGGATCCCTCTCGAACTCGTCCGCATCTGAAGTAACGATAATGCTGATAGCCGACATCGTCTGTGTGTCTCTGCTATTCATGCTGGCACCACGGATCGATGTCCTCAAGCTCGGACGGGAGACGGCACTGACGTTGGGAGTCAAGAGTTCGACAACGATGGGAATAGTCCTTTGCCTGTCTTCAATCCTTCTTGCATGTTGTGTATCAGCCACCGGCATCATCGGATTTGTAGGTTTGATCATCCCTCACATCGTTGAATTCTTCGGTGCCCACAAGATGCGTTCCAAGCTTATCCTCAGCTTCCTGGTCGGAGCCGTTTTCCTCGTGATATGCGACGCCTTCGCGAAGACTGTCGTATCACCGGGCGAGATGTCGATCGGAGCTTTGACGAGCCTTATAGGTGCACCATATTTCCTCTGGCTCCTGATGAAGAACCGGATAGTGAAGAGGGGAGGCGGCAAAGCAGCATGAGTGACCTTGTGATCAGGATCAAGGACCTGACAGTCGCCTTCGGCGCAAAGAAAGCGCTCGACAATGTGAGTGTCACCTTCGAGCCCGGAAAGATATACTGCATTCTCGGGCCCAACGGCTGCGGCAAGTCGACACTCGTCAAGAATATCATCCATCAGTATTCCCAAGGCGGCGAGATAGCCTATGTCGCTCAGGAGACATACGGCAGCATTGCTCTCCCGCTCCTGGACTATGTGTCACTCGGCCGCTATGACAGGAGCAAGTTCTTCTCAGGAATCAGCGCCACAGATCGTGAGCTTGTCGGTGACGCCATCAGGACCATGGATCTTACCGGCATGGAGTCGCAGATCTTCGACACGCTCAGCGGCGGCGAGAAACAGCGTGCCATGGTCGCCCGTGCGCTCGCTCAGGATACCGGCTGGTTCATTCTCGACGAACCGACCTCCAGCCTCGACGTCAAGCATGTGCGCATGATAACCGACATGATCCGCGATCTCGCATCGCGCGGCCGGTCCGTCATAATCGTTCTTCACGATCTGAATGCCGCTTCCGGCGTGGCCGATCGCTTCATAATGATGAAGTCCGGCCGCATCGTCGCCAACGTCGACACGCTCGACCGCGACCTGTTGACCGACGTCTACGACACGCCGTTCGTGACCGCCGTAACCGAGGACGGGCGCAGGGTGTGGATGCCGGAGTGAGGTTTTTCGAGCGGGGTTACACAAATCGTTACCCACGGTGGTGAAGGAATTGGGTAAAAAGCCGCGAATTTACACGAACTGTTACCCACGGTGGGTAAGGAATCAGGTAAAAACCTGCAGATTTACACGAAAAGTTACCCACCGTGGGTAAGGGAAGAGGTAAATATACGCGAATTTACACGAACTGTTACCCACGGTGGGTAAGGAATCAGGTAAAAACCTGCAGATTTACACGAACTGTTACCCACCGTGGGTAAGGAAAGAGGTAAAATAAAACCTCAGGCATTGTGCCTGAGGTTTTGTGATCATTCGTAGTCGTCATCGCGCTTTTTGAACAGTCCTGAGAACAGTCCGTCGACCTTGTCGTCTTCCTCTTCATAGAGCGACTTATCGTAAGAGTGAGCGGAAGGCGTAAACGACGTGTCCGCTTTGTAAGGTTCTGAGGGCTTGGAGGTGCCTCCGACAATATAGGGAGGCGTAGGCGCGGGTGATGAACCGGCCGAGCCATACGGCGACGTGGAACTGTTTGCCCTATAGGGCGTGGAAGGCATGGACGGGGTTACGGGCGTGGAGCCGCTGTCAGACGAACCGTAACTTGAGGCAGGAGGATCCGGGATCTCGTTTACGCCATAAGGCGAAGATGGGGCCGAGGTGCCCGTGTCATAGGGTGACACGCCGTAGGGGGTCGATATGGGGAAGGCCGTACCCGCGGCAGCCTCGTCTCTGCGACGGTTGATGGACTTGATGATCTTTATGACGACAAAGACAGCTATGAACGCGATGAAGAAACAGATCGCCGCCATCAGTAGCTTAAGCGCGACAGGGAATTTGACATAATTCAGATTGTCGGTGAATTCATTGAAGGAATCGGTAAGATCGACATCAGGTCCCTGATTTATGTCGAGCAGTCTGGCATAGAGGTCAACGTCGAAATCCTCGATCTTGGAGTCGGGGATCGAACTGTCGATCTTGTCGCCGGCTATGATCTCATAATCCCAGTCCCCGGAGTCTATTATCTCCGTATTTGTCGAGTAAACGACCAGGATGTGGTACTCGTCGTCGAACATGTCGTTGTAAAGATCGAGTGCATACTGCTCGATGTCATAGTAGGGTCCGTCGAGGTAGAGATCAGGATCGTTCGTGTATGATCTTCCGTCCTGCCAGACACGGTTGTCTATCGTGACGACGGCTGCCGATACGCCGGATCTGTCGAGGAGGTCATCCATGGCGAGCTCGAGTTCTGAGGTGTCACCGAGGATGTTGGCGTTGTCCTCTATGTACGTGCCGGCATCGTATTTGTCTGTTGAGATCTTCTCGTTATCGACGTTGCCGAATATCAATGCGAGTCCGATGAATACGGGAAGGATAAACGGGAGCATGAATATGATGAGGCAACCTTTGAGGCAGCCGGCAGCTGTATTCGGGATAGCGCCGGGGCCGGAGGTGCCGCCTGTTATCTGATCGCGGATAGCTTCGCGTGTCAGCCCGTCAGCAAAGGAGCTGCGACGTTCATAACGACTGCTCCTGCCGCTGTAGGAAGACTTGCTCGAATAAGATGAACTCTTATGGCTTGATGAACTGCGCGAACCGGAGGAGCTGTGATGGCTCGATCCGCTGTGGTGTGAATGGGATCCTCCGTGATGAGATCCTCCTCCGACCGAATGTGGCATTTATGCTTTCCTCCCCTTATTACGTGTAACCAATAATACCACTGATATAGCAGTGACTACAACGATGGTAACGGCAAGTCCGCCCTCGGGGCCGAAGG
>OMQY01000007.1 GCA_900313405.1 uncultured Eubacteriales bacterium | reverse complement strand
TAAGACGGTTACAGCTGCCATAGATGAAGCTTATAAGAATGCTGTCATGAAGAATAAGTACCCTGTCTGCTTCCTCAGCATATATGCTGCTCCGGGACAGGTGGATGTTAATGTTCATCCGCAGAAGTCTGAAGTCAGGTTCACAAATGAGACAGATGTATTCAGACTTGTATATCACGGTATAAGGAACAGTGTATTTGCCGAAGGCGATGCAGATCATAAGTTCAGGGGGATAAGATCGGATGATCCGGATATCGATTCTCAGTCAGAGAAGACTACCAGATTTGCCGTTAATACTTCTGTTACTGAACCGGTCTTGCCGGGACAACTGAAGTATAATGTACCGTCTCATTCGACTGTGACGCCTTCGGCCAAGGAAGTTGAAGCAACAAATCAGATGCTAAAGATATTATCCGAGTTTAAGCCTGAATTGGATGATATTACCGGAGAAGTGGAGACTGTTAAGGATGAAAGAGCCGATAATATCGAAGAAATAACAATTGCTCCTGATATCAGGACTGTTGAGGATGAACCCGAAACAGATATTTATGAACTGGCATCAGGCAGAGTTGCAGGATTCCTTTTCGATACATATATCGTCGTACAGTCTGACAACAGTGTTTTCTTTGTTGATCAGCATGCTGCCCATGAACGTGTTCTGTATGAACGCTTTATGGCACGTAAGCTTAATGAGACTGTCGCCGAGGAACAGGAGGTCCTTCTGGTTCCTCAGATAGTTGACCTGCCGGCATCTGATTATTCTTTTGTCTCGGATAATTATGACAGATTCCGTGAGAATGGCTTTGATATTGATGTCATGGGTTCCAGGCAGGTCGCGATAAGGGCCGTTCCTATGACCGGAAGCAGAACGAAGCCTTCGGATATGTTTATCGCTATTTTATCTGATCTTAAGAAAGAGGTACCTTCAAAGGATAATGTCTGGTATTCATTGATACAGACAACTGCATGTAAAGCTGCCATAAAAGCAAACGACCGGATCACGGTTGATGAAGCAATAGCCCTTATTAAACAGTTGTCCGTTCTTGAGGACCCTTATCACTGTGCTCACGGACGCCCGACCTTCATAAAAGTTACCAGAACCGAATTCGAGAAAAACTTTAAGAGGATCGTATGTTAACCGGCGGTATAAAGGCAATCCCGATCATATGCGGCCCTACTGCCAGCGGTAAGAGTTCTCTGGCGCTTGAATTGTGCCGGACAATCGGCGGGGAACTGATCTCCTGTGATTCTATGCAGATATATCGCGGTCTCGACGTAGGAACTGCCAAGGCAACAAAGGAAGAGCAGGCGGAGATCCCTCATCATATGATCGATATAATCGACCCCGGGACGGATTATTCTGTAAATGACTACTTAAGCGGGTGCTTCGAGGCGATCGATGATGTGCTGAGCCGTAATAAGATACCTGTTATCTGCGGCGGAACAGGCCAGTACATCTCTTCGCTTAAATTTGGTATCCGCTACAATGATCAGCCTGTTCCGGATGAACTGACTCGAAGACTATATGATGAGGCTGAAAAAGACGGGATCGATCGCATATATTCCGAGCTGGTTAAGATCGATCCGGTTGCAGCATCGGCTATACATCCGAATAATACCAGACGGGTTATCAGAGCATATTCCGTTTATCTTGCCACAGGAAAGACATTTACTCAGTGGAATCAGGAATCTAAGACGACAGGACCTAAGTATCCTTTTGTGCTCTTCGAACCGGATTATGAGGATCATAGAGATATCTTATATGATCGCATTAACAAAAGAGTGGATATCATGATGGAACAAGGCTTGCTGAATGAAGTACGGTATCTGTATTCGCTTGATATTCCGCATACATCAACATGTTTCCAGGCTATCGGTTATAAGGAATTTGCCCCTTATCTCAGTGGTAATATCAGCCTCGAGAAGGCTGTATATGATGTTAAGCTCAATTCCAGACATTATGCCAAGCGGCAACTTACATGGTTCCGTTATATCGATGATATCGTTAAGCTTCAACCGGGCAGTTCCGAGTCCATAGGTATAATCAAAAGTTATGTAAAATGATCTTCC